>NZ_MXQD01000018.1:0-190149 GCF_002165585.1 Paenibacillus sp. MY03
ACGACATACAATTCCTCTGTGATATAGAGATGCTGACAGACCTGACTAATACTCCAACTTTCAAGGTCTTTTTGTTTATATAAATCATTACCATTCATACTTGCAAGAATAACGAGTAACTCAGTTCTGGTTTCTTCAATTTTATTAATGATTTGTTGAAAATCCATAGATAAAAACCCCTAACTTTAGTATTTTGCGGATATTCCCTATAACGTTTCGTAAATTCACGACTTCCGACGAAGTCTGATGTGTCCGGCTGAATAAACTTCCCTGCTACTGATTCAGCTTCTTCGAAACCACATCTTATGCTTCGGACCGGACCAGGGAGCGACAGTGACGCAGCGTGAATGCGGTGTTATAGGATGTCAGCGTCTTCTTCGAAATACTTACCAAGTTCTTGTAAAGAAGAAGTATGATTTAGGTTTATAAAATATGGTAATTGCCATCTTTGTGTTGCTATAGCTTGTTTACTGGTAAGTGTATCCCAGCTAGGATACACTCTTATTGCCATTTTCCCATTTGAAGTTTCTGTTTTGAGAATATTATGCTTTAACAATATATCTTTGGGAAAAATGAATTGCCCAAACTTGTGATTACTTCCGAAGGTATTAATGACTAACAAATCAGTAGCATTTTCATATGAATATGCTTGATTTTTGTTGTCACTGCCTTTTTCCCAACAGACGACAAATTGACCTATCTTCTTGGGTGTTTTTCTCGCAACCCTAAATCTAACCGTTTTAGAATTAATTCGAAAATTGCCTGAACCATATTTTTCATTTTGAATTTCTTCTTGGATATCCTTGATCATCAAGTTGTTTGGCTTATAAAAATTATCATTTACATATGTTAATACCTCATAAAAATTATCCAATACTGCACTTCCTTTTCTATACTTTCATTCTTTCATATCTTCTCAACCTGACGGACTTAGGGGGCTTGATGTGGCCACTCGCTTCTCAGAGTGACCCGGAGCGTCAATATGGTGTTAACCGAAGGAAGTTCTGGAAGCAGCCATAGCATTTAAGGCATTTTCAAAATAGCTATATACTTCATCTGCAATTCCCAGAAACTCTTCAACAAGTACATTACTATCCAAGTAACAAGCATATAGATAATCAACTAAAGCGGAGTCAATCTCACAATAGTTTAATATGGCATTCTTCATCTTAATAATGTCATCTTGCCATACACCTGTATCTTCTAAAACCAAAGAGTATAATGCACGAATTAATCTCTTAGAGTAACCTTTAATATATCTAGATTTCATTGTGCTATCACTAACATTAGAAAGTAAACTATGTATTCGGTCTACCTCCTCCTTGGTCTCTGTATTTAAGTCTATAATGAACTCTGGAGAAATAATTATCGGTGGTACTTTTTCACCAACGTCATGACCATATATGCAAACACAAATTATCTTAATCCAAAAACCCCACTCATTTGGTTTACTTAATACATCGTCAATCGAGCAAATTATCGTATCAATCTTAGTTACTACTGGATATTCTTCCATAAGCCTGTCTTTAATATTTGACAATCTTTCGTAATCAATATCTTTGGGATTTACACATACAATAGTAAAGTCTGCATCTGACTTAAAAGGTTTAGCAGTTCCTTTTGGAATCGAGCCACACATATAAATGCTATGAATCTTACCTTTAAATTCGGTAAGTATATTACTTATATACTTATCAACAAAATCCTTATATTCACTTTGTATTTCAATTCCATTTATAACTTTTTCTAATATCATATAGGCTCCTCCTAAACTAAGAACTTCTTTCGGCTAACGTTTCTTATATTCACGACGCTCGACGAAGTCGAGTGTGTCCACAGCAACTGCTTCTCTGAAGTCGCTTCTGGGACCGAGGGCGAACACCCAATGCGTGAATATAGTGTTATAAGAAGTAGTAGGTATCCTTGAATATTCCTACATATTAACTTTAGTAATCTTATTCTTTTTTAGAAATTGAATATCCTTTTTTAATCCCCAAATAAAACTAATTGGTATTGCAATTATCGGAATCAAACTTGAGGGTATCATCAACCACAAAATCGCACCACCTATTATTATTAAACCAAGACAAAATCCAATAAAAATATTTGCAATTAATAATGGATAATTAAGACTTTTTAAAAAGGTAGACTTGCTAATAAATTTACTAGAAAATGCGATACAAATTGCTGCCGGAAGATATCGAGGAAGATATGCTATAATTTCTGAAGCATTAGGTGTGTCATTCTCGCTAAAGAATCCTTGCGAATCCGCATATGGTACAAGAAAAAAAAGCATATATAAGACTGCAATACTTGATAAAACTAAAATTATTATGTTTAAACTTTGTCCCTTAAGAATTTTCTAATATCGAAGCTTAAAAATGATAAGAGTAGCCTCCTTTCCTTGAACTAAAAGTTCTTCGCCAATTTCTTATAACGTTCAGGTATTAACGACATTCATCTTAGATAGCTCTTATCTTAGGGAGATGGATGTATCCGGTTGATTCAATTCACTGCCAATTACTTCTGCCGGACCGAGGGGCGTATGCCCCGAAGCGTGAATATGGTGTTAGATGAAGTACCTGACTTCTTGCCTTATATTCAAAATTCATTACGGTCTTTCATATTTATCAATTATCTTCCATACCCCTTTTGAATATTTGACGGTTAATGTTATTGGAGCATGAGATCCATATTTCGATTCATTTGAACTACTGTCAATGCCTTCATATTTATATGTAATCCATACCTTTCCAATAAAAAAGAAGTGCAGCGCTTTACCAGTACTTAATGAAAATTTGATTTTATCATTTGAACTAGAAGGATATATTCCTTGTCTAAAAAACTTATTCATTAGCTCAGGTTCAACGTATTTCCCTTCGATTTGAGCATCTTGATCAGGATGTAAATAAATTGTCTTTAGCGTATCTTTCACACTTGCAAGTATCCAAATGTAAAACCAAATATACAGGACCAAGAACAGAGATAAGGACAAAGAAATATAAAGTTTTTTTCTATTCATGTTTCACTCCTTAAGGATTTTCGTCTAACGTTTCGTATATTCACGACGTCCGACAAAGTCGGGTGTGTCCACAGCAATAGCTTCCTGAAGTCGCTACTGGGACTAAGGGTGAATGCCCTATGAGTGAATATGGTGTTATGGGATGTCCCCTCTTCTTGTGTTACTCAAAAATGATTTAATTGCTTTGCTTTCAGATAATAATGGATTAATCTTTTGGAGTTCTTCAATAAAGCTGTTAGTTTTTCGAGTGACCTCAACTAATAATTCATTCAATGGAATACATGCAATTTTTTCTTTTTTAGATCTTTGAAAATATTCTTCTTCAAATGAAACATAACTATTGGGGCCACCATCTTCATGAAAAATCTCTGAAACAAATACTCTATCATTTACTCTTTTGTATTCAAGCCATACCCATGGACTTTCAATGTATCGAATAGCCACATAATTTGTAACTTGTTCATCTAAAGATATACAGACTAAATTCAGTTGATCGAAATGTGTAAGTAATAGTTCTGAAAAGATCTCTGGATTCTTCCCTATTGTTTCTTCTGTTGGATACGGAAGGTAATATTGATTTCCAAAAACAATATTAAACTCACCATAAATTTGATTATGCTCGTTTTCTAATTGAAGTAGATTTGCTGCCTTCAACTCTTCCTCATAATAGATCTTATAGATTATCTTCATAAAGTTCTCCAAATTTGATTTAGGGGATTTCCGATAACGTTTCGTATATTCACGACGTCCGACATAGTCGGATGTGTCCGGCTGATTCAGCTTCCCTGCCAAAATCTCCTGCCGGACCGAGGGTGAATACCCCGATGCGTGAATATGGTGTCTATTGAATTCTTTCATATTCATTTAATTAGTTATTGCACTTGTCATTATCAAATTTATAAATAAAATTATTATGTACAATAGCATGTACTTAAGCATTGTGTATTAGGAACCACTGGGCTTGTCCCCCCGTTCTCCACCTGACAGACAACTATCCCATGCTTCATCTTTTAGTTACTTTTGCCACATATCCCTCCTAACCACAGTGGGCATTTTTTCTATTTCAATCCCTCCTTATTCCTAGTTTTATTAATTTTCGTTATGATCCGGCAGGATGATTTTTTAGTCACCCTAAGCTTTAGAATTTTGTCGAACCAGATCGAAATTCATCACTATGCATCATTTTCCTTATTATCCATGTGTTTCTCGAGTCCAACCCGCCTCGCCTTAACTGCTGCTTCTTTGATTGATTTCGTGCCGAGCTTTCTACTAATATGACGAATGGGCGTCTTCATTGTATTAGGCGAAATACCCATCAACTGAATCAACTTGGACTGCGAGTAACCCCAAGCGATTAATTGCAGCACTTCTTTCTCAGTCGCAGTCAACTTACACCAAAATTCCTGGCGCTTCAACCGGATAAACTCCTCGCGGAGCACCCTCGATGCTTTGGGGTGTAGAGATGGACGATGTCGATATGCTTCGCGAATCGCCATGATAATGTCCTGAATATCGGCTTTGCTTATGAAGTTCACTGCCCCGACTGTAATTGCTTCGACGATCACTTCAGGGTCTGCGCTGGAAGCAACGGCAATGACGGGAACATCCCTTTCGGCGAGAATGTCTTTTGTTGCATCTAATCCATCGCGTCCAGACGACTGGAGTGTTGCATTCACCACTACTACGTCTACGTCTAGCTGTAAACTTGCTCGCACTGCCTCTTCTTTTGTAGCTGAAGTATTTATGAGATGAATATCTCTCTCTGTTTCGAGTAAATTAGCAAAACGGCAACACCATTCCAAATCTCGGTCCACTAACACAACATTTATATTCTCATTGCTGTTCTTGGAAATCATCGGACATTCTCGTTGTATATTTGCTTCCAATACCATATTACTCTCCTCTGTTTCCCAAATAAACAAATAAAAAAAACACGACCCATATAGGCCGTGCTTGGCAATTGGGTAACCCGCTGTCATCACATAAATAGTGAGAAGACCCGTGGCTTTGCGTCGCTGCTTTTCGACAGTTTTGCCATTATCCATATGTAATTGTCGGTCAAGAAAGGGTTCGTATAAGGAACATCTTCAACGAAATTCCACCACAGTAGCCGATCACATTCCCGGTTAGATCGATCCCGATTGCTTCATCAAACTCATAGTCAACTCCGCATCAGGCCCAGTACTGAAAACGAATTTTAAGTTTGTCGTCCCTCCTGACAGAATAGCCATACAAGTTTTGGCAATGACCACAGTGCTTCCGATAACCTGACGAGGAGTCGGCCGCGACGCAGTCAGGTTATCGGGGTTGTCTGTCTGAATCCAATTCCTCGAAATGCCTTGGACTAACCAAGTCACGACGAATGTCAGCGCGCCGCGTGACTCCGCTTCTTCAAAACTCTGACCGAGTAACCCGAAGGCTACGACACATCCACAAGCTGTTATTATTAGATTTCAGCTATTCATGGTTTGTAATACCAGACGAGTAGTCGTTCCGTAATTCATGTATGTTCCGTAATTCATGTATGTTTCCATTAAGATCGTAAAATCCAAATGACACTTCTTGAAATTTGGAAATTCTATTATCTTTTTTCGCCCTACCGGAGCATGTGATCTATCGTCAATACGATATCCATATTCAGAATACCTACGATCGCGATGCACGGGCTAACCGTTGTTCTCCCCTTCCTTTCCGATCGTCGGAAAATCCTTCGCGTGTTTTGCGGAATTCCCGTAGTAGCCATAAAGAAGTGCCTGAAGCAATCCGCCGATTCCAGTAAGCAGATACGCTACGTTGTTCGTTCGTCCCTCGAAAGGAATAAAGTGCGGTCCACGAACGTACTTCCCGAATTCCCGGAACAAATGTTCGAGTCCAAGCTCCTTGTCACCGTATAGCATGAACAGACAACTCTCGATCTGTGCATTCATCAAAGGTCCGTAAGCCATAATTTTATCGTGATAATAGCTTATGTTGGCGAACGCTTCCCGTTTGCCCATTTCCAAACCCAACGGGTAGAGACTCAAGATGAAATCCGCCTGCTTAATGCCTTCGCCCGCGTATCCCGTGTATTCGGGAACGATTCCGTCCAGCCCCGCATTCGTTAAATAAATTCGCTCCGCCGACTCGTTCCATTCCGGATTAGGCACTTTGCCTAGCCGCCGAGCGCATTCATCCGCCGCCTGCCACACTTTAGTAGCTCCAAAATTCGTAGTATGATTATCATCGCAAAAGCGGTGCCCGAACTCCGCCACTGCTTCGTTTGGACCGAGCACGTTGCACAGATGAAAGTCTCCATCATCTCCCCATTCGCCGCGGGAAACGAAAAAATCCGCGATATCGCGAATCATAGGCCAAGCCTTCACCAGAAAATCTTTATCGTCGGTGAAGTTTGCGTATTCCCACGCGGATAGTGCGATCCAGACATTGTTATGGATCTCTTCACGGTATTCGGGTCGGTAATTCGGAGTACCATCCGGCTTAGCCGCCCAAGGATACCACGCTCCGCGATACCCATTATCAGCGGCGTGTATTCTAGCATTTTCTAACGTCGAAAGTCTGTATTCCACTATCGGTTTTGCTAAATGAGGCCACAGGGGAAGAATTGCGCGAAAAACCCATAAATCCGCATCCCATAATTGACTGCCTCCCCAACCGTTTCCTGCGACGCCCAGCGTTCCGAAAGGAAACGGCTGCTCGCTCAAACTACACAACAAATGGAATTGCGCAGCAAGAACCAACTTCGTTCTATTCGGATCGTCATCAGTAAAGGCAAGACCAGAAGACCATAGCCGTCGCCATTCTTCCCTATTGCTCTTCATAATCGTTGCGACGCCTATACCGGTCAATTCATTGAGAAGCTGCGCTGCTCCAATAGCCGGATCTTCCGTCTCGTAATCGCTTCTAACTGTATGATAGATACGCAAAGAGAACTGATCACCCTGCGAGAACGCCGTCAGTTGAGCAGACTCCGAGTCAGTCTCGTATCCGACGGGTGATAAGTCTTCCATTTCCCATGCAAGAGCTTGAACGATGCGGTTCCCATCGTTCGGGGTGCGATAATCACCAGACAGCCGATTACCTGACCGTCTGTATTCCGCCGCGTAGATTCCAGTGACGTTCGAACCGTCAAGTCCGAAAGTTACTTTAGCCACTTCTGACAACCCTTCCACTTCCACGGTCAGAATCGATGCGTACTCGTAACTTCTCGGAATGATCATTCTTATTCGTAATTGCACCGAACGTCCTTCCTTGTAAACCCAATCACCTTCTAGAAACGCTTCTCCCGTGCGCATATCCAACGTTTGTGTCAAGCCTTCCGTACCGTTTCCCGGAACGAGACTTACGCCGCCGACGGTCAAACCAATTCGATTCCAGTCTGGCACGTAACGTTGTTCACCGCCATCGAATGTGTATCTTGTAACTGTCCCCGGTGCATCTCCCGGAACAACCGAAGCGACCAATGGCCCAAACCGCACACCAATCGCACCGTTTCCCGTATAAGGAGGGATGTAAGATTCCCCCCACTCGTCCCCTCTAAGTCGGACCGTCCAAAAATCATCATTATTGTAATCAAATATCTTCACCCTTGTATCCGCCTCCTGTATTATTCTCGCCATTCCAACGTCACACCCGAGATCGCCATGTACGTCGTTTCTCGTCCGCAAGCCTTCATATACAGCTCCACGCCAACAAGCTAGAACCGCGGACCGCAAGTTGCCATATCGCTATTCGCACCATGCTTCCTCCCGTTTAAACTTATCTTAAAACTCCTCTCCAGCAACAAAATATGTCTACGCACCGCTTTCTTTTTTGATCACATCAAGTAAAATCTTGTTCGCTTCACGAATCATACGCGGTACCATGCTTCGCCTCGGCAATCATTCGCACGACCTGCAACGCCTCCGTAGTCGTAACCGAAAATACCTGATTTCGGCGAATGCTGGCATACAACTCTTGCCAGAAGTCAGTTTCAGCCGCTTTGACGGGAATTCGTTCCTCGATCCATTCCACCTCAGCCGCGTTAAACGTTCCCGTCTTTCCGAAGTGTTGTTCCGGCGTGCCTGAGTCGGCTTTTAATTCGGGCAGAGCAAAAGACCTGTCAAGATACTTCAAGCTGATCACCGAATCGGTTAAGGCAAGCGTTCCTCTTGTGCCATATACTTGGTACCAAGGTGCTGGCAGCGGCATGCCACCGCTGATTTCAATTTCAATAACCCGACCGTTGTCTCCCTCCAAAATCAGCATCACATGATCCTCTGCATCGCCAGCCGCCTGAATCGTATCAAGCCGGCTCCATGCCAACCGTGACGGCGACTGCATGAGTTGCAGCGCATGGTCGATAATATGCGGCCCCCAGTTGAGAAGCTGCCCTCCACCGAACACCTTCAGTGTTTGCCAGTCATTGCGGCGCTGAAATTGATGACGATATAATTTGATAAGGAAGATGTCGCCGAGTAATCCACTATCGATGATTTCCCGCACATGCAAGAAATCCGAGTCAAATCTGCGGTTATGCCGGACATACAACTTGCGTCCCAGACGTTCTGCCGTTTCCGCCAATTTCTCTGCTTCAGCCAGTGTTTTCGTCATAGGTTTTTCCAGCAATATATCTTTACCCGCCTGAAGTGCCATAACACCGTGAGCGTAATGATCGTTTGAACGGGAAGCAATATCCACCAATTCCACATCCGGGTCTGCGACGAGTTGCTCAACCGAGTCATACACATTGCTGCCAAATTCTTGATATAGACGTTCTCTTCTTTCGGCTATCGGATCGCAGCCCGCGACGATTCGAAACAAATGTTGACTGTTCCTTAGCTCCTCGACATGCATTCCCCAGCCGGCGCGCCCTAACCCCACAATACCAATTTTGATAGGCAACGACTGCTTTTCCACCTTCAAAATCCCCCCTTCGCAAGATATTCCCGACTTTCCTTCAGATCCAGCAACGGCTCCTGCAAATGCGTATCATGCTCCACATAAACCCAACCGTCATACCCTGAAGCCGCAGCAGCTTTCAATACTTCCAGGTTGTCCAGTCCAATATTGCCTTTGCCCAGACCGCAAAAATAACCAGTTTCCTCCCATCGCGTAGCTTGCGGATCCACCAAATTCCAGTCTTTCACATGGATCACCTGCAGTCGATGTGCATATTTTCTGGCAATCTCCTGAGCGTCACCGCCCATCGCCGCCAGGTGAGCCGTATCGAACACAAGTTGACAATCCGGACAACGCGCCAGAAAAAGCTCAAGCTGCTCCTGTGTTTCCACTAGCGTTCCCATATGGTTGTGCAACGCAACACGAACTCCCCAGGAATGACATATATCAGCAAATCGATTAGCCTGCCTGCAGAAGGCATCAAAATCGCGTTGCTCAACACCGTGCAGCCACACATATCCCCTTCCTAGCCCCGCTGTCCACTGTACAGACAGTTCTACACTCGGTCCGCGTACAGTAGAAAAATCCATTCCCAACTTGCGTATGCGCGAAGACTTAGCAATCGCCTCATCAGCGCTGAACACCGTCAGTCTCTCTACCCCTTCATATCCAATCTTTTTCAAATCCGTGCATCGTTCCAGAAAATCATAGCTGCCACCATCCCAAACATTCATCCCGTAATCTGCGACACCAATCTGCATCGAATAATCAGCCTCTCTTATAAGTTAAAGGTAAAATTATAACTAAATAGATGACTCCCATTCTAAACATTACGACTAGCTCAGACAGTAGTAATCTTGGAGTGGAAGTATGAACAAACGAGTGAATGGCAGTTGAGACGAAGCCGACCCGGATTCCAGCAGTCAGCTTCGTTTGAAGGATATTTTAATTATTCAGTACGCCAGCCGTTCCTACTCATCCGCTTCAGATCACAGCCGGTATCCATAAACTTCTTGATAATCCCAAGAAATGTCCTGAATGCAGTACGATCAGCCCCATGCCGTCCATCACAATCTGATGTACTCGCTCGACAACGACGTCATCCCGAACATTATTAATAGAATTCCTCTACGACGTAGTTGTCGAATAGCGCGCTAGTACCAAGTGTCACAAAGCCATTCGCACCATATTTCAATGCATTCTCCATAATAGTGGAACCTTGTTTGTGCCCGTTCACATACACTTCGAACGTGTTTCCTCTGGCCCGAACACCAAGCTGATACCTCACTCCAACATCGAACGCGTAAGAATTGCTCCATAGAAGCGTCTCTACTCCGCCTACATTCTTATAAAAATGAATAGCATTGTCCTCAAACACAATTTCATAGTAATTTTGATCATCAATATATCGAACCGCAATTCCTTGTCTTGACCCGTTTCCATTTCCACCCGGCACAACATCCGCCTTCATTATAAAGTCGTCCAATGCCTTGCTGCCCGTTGTCAGTATACTTTTCACACCAGGCACCTCAAGCTCCTGGGCAAGCATATTGATTTCATCCGAACGATTCAATGGTTGCGAAGTCGTATTTTCGACTACTTTCCACTGTCCCGATACCGAGTTATCAGTCCACATCTCAGGGGAAGATCCCGCCGCCGTGCTTTCAAAGGTACGATATGCAAGCAAATTCCGCATCTGAGGCAACTTGGTTTCAAGCTTCATCTGGTCAAAAAACACACTTCTTCTCGCCCCAACCGTGCCTCCAATCTGATCAGCAGGCTCGCTGATTGAAACTCGAACCTTCTCGAGCACGATTCCTCCAATCGGATAATAACGCGTCTCGAAATCCCCGCTTCCGTTGCCTGTGTAGTAATTATCCAGCCTTCTAAAGGTTCCATCTATTACCGCTTCCACCGTCACAGTAGTGTCTTCCATAAGCTTTACATCCAGGGACAATACTTCGTTGCCATCAATCCATTTGTTTACGTCATAATCGTAAACAACAATGTCCCTGCCCGCAGTCTCCTCATACCACATTTCAGTAATTCCATTCGAGCTTGTCAGCCCCTGAACAACACTGCTTTTGTTTTGAAGCTTCCATTTTCGAGTGTTTGAAAAGTCATCCAATTCATTTTGATCCAAAAATTTCATTGCCTGAATTTGTTTGAAATACACATTTCTAATTGTTCCAATGTCATCATCGGAGGGGATCGGAGGCTCTCCGATACTTAATCGCACCATCTGTAGTTCATCTCCAGTAACCTTATATACACGCCTTTCGTAATTGTCGCTGGAGTCACCTTGATAATAGTCATCGTACCGCTGTATGGCTCCATCAATCATCATTTCAACTGTGACATTGCTCCCTGAAGGAATTTTCATATCCAACGCAACATAAGGATGATCCGAAATATCCAGCTCTTCATACTTGGAATAATACAAGATGTCTCTATCTTCAGTTGATGAGTACCACATTCTAGTCCCTTCGCTGCCAGTTTCCAGACCATGTATCGGCATTGTGCCCGCACCAATACTCCAATCGTCCATCATTAGGAAATCCTCATAGTGGAGATTATCAGCTTCCCTGCTCATAAGAACAGCAAGCTCTTTGAACCACACGCTTACTCTATCCCCATTAACTCCACCAATATTTCCCGTTGGTTCCGATACATTTAATTTCACTTGTTGCAACGTTTCGCCCAGATTGCTAATATCATAATATCGGGTCTCGAACGGCTTCACAGCAGAGGTGTCGCTGTAACTTCTTGTATTCTCCAAAATATACGACTTGCCATCCACGATAACATCCACCCTAAGGAACGCATTAGGATCGATCCTCACATCAAGGGCCAGATATTTGTACGATTGAATAGATTGATTTACATCCAATGAGTAGCTTAACACGTCTCGATTGGATGCACGGTCCAAATAGTACATCTCGGCAACACCTTCATTGGACACAAACCCCGAAGAAGCCGTATCATTGGAGGACACATCCCAGTCATCCACATCGTCGAAACTGTGAATTAGTTGCTTCAATTCACCTCCATTATTTGCCGAAAGCGATTTGAAGAATACCTCCACCAGTTCCTCGTCAGTGCCTCCTATATCATTTGTTGGCTCACCGATACTTAAAACAACTTTTTCCAACATATCTCCATTCACTTTAAAGTATAACTGTTCAAACTCGCCGGAGCCGTTGCCGCTGTAATAGTTCGTCTGCCTCTTGTAGATACCGTCTATCCAGGTTTCAAGTACAAGATGCGCTCCCTCCGGGATGCGAGCCTCCAGCGAGAGATATTGATACCCGCTTATATTAACATTCATATTATTGCGGGAGTAACTCAATATATCTCTGTGGTTGTCCACTTCTTCAAAGTACATTCTTGCAATCCCATTGTTTGTATCGAATCCGTAGAACGCAGAGTTGGTTGTACCAATCGTCCAATCGTTCAACTGTTCAAAATCTTCAATTGTAAGGCTGTCCGTCAAATTGGCAGAAGTATCAAAAAAGAATGTCGCCTCCGCTCCTGAACCTCCAAGTCCACCATGAGTCGTATAGTCTGCATACAACGTCACCGCTCCCGCAATCCCGGTATTAATTGTTCCCGTGGTTAGCCGTTCGCCCGGATCCATGTCACCAAGTACAACAGGGATTCGCGTTCCTTCGGGTGTTTCGAATTCCAGAGTCACGTTTTCCAAATGATATGGTCTACGATTTATAAGCGATAAATCAAAGCTTACATCGGTAATCTTGTTATAATTCACAGCAAGATCGTCATAAAGGTTTTTCATTCCCAGAATCATATCGGGTCGGTACACAAACTCCCCTTTAGACAATCCTGGATGAACGTATTTGTAATCTCCTAATCCATTGTAATAAACCATGCCGCTCCATCCCTGCGGCAAGACAGAGTCATTCCATCTTCTTGTGATATAGTCGAGATTTTCTTCGGTATCCTCGTGGTCATAGATTGAATCGAGCAATCCTGTTTCCGTTATGATTGCCGGAGTATTGTTCGGCAAACTGTCAATTCGCGTTTGGTAGGCTTCGCGAGGCAAATTATACAGATTGAATGCTGTAATATCACTGCCCGAACTCAAAAAATTATCTCTGCTGTTATTGCTGTAATGCGATGGCCTGTTGTAGGGATCCATGTCATGTACTTGCGCAGTTCTATCTGTCAAGAATGATACAATGTCACTATACCGTGTGCCCCCCAATTCATTGGCAATCCCCCAAGATAGTACATTTGGAGATTCCTGCAATGCGAGCGTCATCATATCGACCTGCTGCAGTATACGTTCACTTTCCAGATCTCCCTCGTATACGGTATTCAAAAGCGAAGTGAAATCTATTACACTATCCGGCACCAGCGGCAGCATCATCATCCCGTATTCCTGGGCAGCCTGATGTAATCCTGGATGATTCGAATCGCCCCTGAGTGTGTTGGAACTGGCAAGCTTGGCAAGCTCCATGTATTCTCTTGTATGCTCCGTATCAAATAGGTTCGTCAATCCATTCTGGCCCTTTATAAGAAACGGTTCGCCATTTACATATAATTTTCGCTGCGGTTTCGTCTCCACAACTGTTCCATGAAATTTTATATCCATACTGTCCACCAGTACTGAGTTCTGCCAGATCTCCGCTGTTGCAGTGTATTTCATGAACTGAGCGCGCGGCTCCCACAAAAAGTTGAAAGTTTCGCTATCATTCGGATCAATTTGCCGATTGCTCAACACATCGTTATATACAGTCACTTCGTTGCTATCCTTCACAACCAGACGAATACTAACATCAGCCGCTTGATTCGTATCATTACGTGTATCAATTATAAATTGATGCTCCGCTTTATAATCGACTGTGCTCACCGTATTCGGATGAACACGCTCAACACGACTTATGAATAGCGCCGGTGTTTCAATCAGATTCACATCCCCAAGTATGCCTGCTTTGCCCTGAGCTGTATCATCCGGCGAGTTTTGAATAACCCAGTAACCTGTTCGAGGATCATCTGTTATTCTGACAGCAAGTGTGTTGGTCCCTCCTTTATTTATCAAGCTTTCAACGTCAAACATTGTATTCCACTCAAATGAATGAAGTTGAACCATCTGTCCTGATGTTCCGTGATAACCCCAGTATGAACCAAATTGCGTGTCATTCAGTTCGCCATGTAAGTCCGGAAACGTTAACTTAGTACCGTTAAGCCACACCTCGCCTTTATCTAATATTCGATCAAATTTTAGATAACGAACGTTTTGGTTCTCATCAATTTCGAAATTTTTTCTATACCAGAAGTGCGTGTCCAATTCGTAAATTTCAATATCATCGACCGCGACACTTCCACCTGTAACCGAAAAAGAAAGCTGGTAATCCTCATAGTCTTTCAAAAACACAATCATTTCATTGTTTTCTACGACCTGATTCACTCTTTCCGTAAAAAAGCTTTGCCGATAGCTTTCCGAAGTTGTACCACTGCTTCTCACTTGAATATAGGCACGATTGTAAAGAGGGTTACTCCATGGATTTAAAACCTTATACTTCCATTTTATTTTGTATACTTTGTTCGCTTCAAGTTCTACGCCGCTCTCACTTCTTAAGAATACGGCTTCCGATGTCGCATTGCCTACGACTGAATAATTACCGCTGATTACTTCTGTCGGCGTTGACGAGACTCTTCCGGCATTGCTGCTCCCCAGATTGAACACACCCGCACTCCCGCTCTCAAAGTTCTCTGCATTTACAAGCGCAGGAGACTGCGCGATCATTCCATCGTCAGGAACGGTACGCGTCTGCCAGGAGGAATGGTCAAAATCAGCCGAACTAAAGGCTGGATCGTCTCCAACAAAGCTTGCCCAATCACCATTTAACGAGATCATATTTCGTGTTTCCGAGCCAGGGACGACAGTGTCCGCCGAGACAGGGGGATAAGGAAACATTCCGAATATCAGCATTAGCGTTAGCGTCATTCGCATGATTGTTTTGGCACTTGACTTGTTGATCATGTTTCACACACCTTTCTTACATTTTTAGACCACCTGTAACCAATCCATTAACAAAATGCTTTTGTAAAAAACTGTACACAATAATAATCGGTACCGCTGTAATACTGCCAATCGTCATGACTTCTCCCAGATTGACATCATACTCGTTGGCAAGCGTAGCAACCACAACGGGAAGAGTGCGCATCTCATCGGTATTGGTTACCAATAGTGGCCACATAAAATCGTCCCAGGTAGCAAGAAATTGTAAAATACCAAGCGTAATCAACGCGGGTTTCGCGAGTGGCAAAATAATTTTTGTATAGATGTCGAACTGCGATGCCCCGTCAATGAACGCCGAGTGGTTCAGGTCCATCGGGATGCCCATGAAAAACTGACGAAAGAAAAATACATTATAAGGACTCACCATAGCAGGCACAATGAGTGCATAATACGTATTAATCCAGTTTAATTGATCGATGATCATGATCTTCGGAATTAATACAAGTGACCCGGGGATCAGCAACGTAGCACTAATCACCACGAACAACACTTTTCTTCCCGGAAAATCAATTTTCGCAAGCCCGTAAGCTACCATGGAAGAAAACAGCAACGAGCAGCACGTCACGACTGAGGAAACAAAGAAGCTATTAAAAGCATTTCTCCAGATTTCAGTCGAAGACGATAATTTAATAAAATGCTCGAGGGTTAATCGACTTGGCAGCAAGCGTAGCTCGACAATTTCAATGGTCGGCTTGAATGCATTGGTTAGCATCCATGCAAAGGGAACTAGAAAAAATAGAGCCAGAATGAATAACAAGACATATATAACAATGTTCCATGTGAACAACCGGGTTGTCATTTAACATACATTCCCCTTCTAATAATGAGATTCGGAGTTAAACACCTTACGTACAATGAACGTTGTAGTCATCACAAGCAGCCCAATAATAATACCGATGGCCGCCGCCATTCCGATGCGCCCCTGCGAGAAGACAGTAAACAAGTAAAAGGTGATCGTCAGCGTCGACTTGTCCGGACCGCCTTGTGTCATTACAAAGACTTGTTCAAATACATTCCACGCGCCTACGCTAATCATAAATACCATGAAGAAAAGCACAGGCGAGATCATGGGAATTGTAATGCGCAAAAACTTTTGAACCCCGTTGGCTCCATCAATAGTTGCCGAATCATACACTTCCTCCGAAACCGACGTCAGGGCGGACATAATAATAATAGTCCAGTAAGGCGCCAGCTTTAAGGCATCCACAATAGCAACCGTTGGCATGGCGAATCTGCTCTGCAGCAGGCGAAGCTCGCCCAGGTCGAACATCCACAGCAATTGGTTCAACAAACCGTCGTAACTCAAAATACCTTTCCACATTGTGGAATAGACAACTGCTGCCGTAACGATTGGGAGGAAAAAAATTGTTTTCCATAGCGATTCAAGGCGCAGCTTGCGATTCAGTAGAAAGGCGAGCAGCAATGCCAGAAAAGTAAGCACAGGAACCTGAATCACAACATACAAAGCCGTGTTTTTAATCGTCAATAATAAGTCGCTGGAAGGATCAGAGAATAAATACTTGTAGTTATACAGTGTTAATGTTGTATCCTGATACATCACACGACTATTCTGAAGAGATAACATAATGGCATAAATGATAGGTAGTAATCCAAATACTGAAAATAAGACCACCCACGGAGAAACGAAAATATAACCGGACCAGTTTTTTGATAATCGTTTAAGAAATGTTTGTTTCATTTTTCTCTCCCCAACTTGGACAAGAGGAGATTACTCCAACCTCCTCTTGTCTTCGTGAAATCATTATTTTCCGTATAAAGCCTCTTGGGAAGCGATATCTTCTTTAACCAGCGCTTCCAGACTCGTTACCGCAGCTTTAACCGCATCTTCTGGCGAAGCATTTCCTGCCAAAACAGTGTCAAGCGCCGGCGACAAAGTATTATTAATGATAGAGTAATAATAAGGATCCCTTGCATAAAATTCTGTGTTTTCAAGACTTGTAAAAATCCCTGCTGTTCGACGAGCCTGAAAATCCGGATGATCATAAACCGTCTTTACCACAGGCATTTCTCCAAGCAGATTGAATCCTAACATTTGCCCTTCTTCGCTCAACAAAAACTTAATGACTTCCCAAGCCTCCTCAGGGTGCTTAGTGTGCTTAGACATCATCACCGTTCGACCGCCTACAGGCATATAATTGACTGTCGCTTTCCCTAAACCAAGCGTCGGCATAGGAAACACATCCCATTCGTCAACGACCCTGCTTTTATTGGGATCATTTAAGATCAATTCCATGTGGGGCCCATTGGCCATCATCGCCGTCGTACCCGTCGGGAAAATATCTTGCGTTCGTTCAGGCGGAGCAACCTTATGATTCAACACCAGGTCACTTACCAGTTCAATCGCCTTGGCGTAAGCGGGAATATCAACAGTAACCTCTTTGCCATCTTTAGATATAAAACCGTCCGTTGGTGAACCGGTAATTGACCAATACAAAGGATAACCATAATTAAAGTTGAAGCCTCCACCTATTCCCGAAGTAGGCACTTCAATGCCATACTGATCAATTCTTCCATCGCCGTCAGTATCCTTGGTGAGTTTCTTGGCAACCTCGACCAACTCATCCCATGTCTTCGGAATATCAGCTTCTGTCAACCCCGCTTCTGCCCACAAACGAGTATTGTAGTACATC
Source organism: Paenibacillus sp. MY03 (assembly GCF_002165585.1). Classification (NCBI taxonomy): domain Bacteria; kingdom Bacillati; phylum Bacillota; class Bacilli; order Caryophanales; family Paenibacillaceae; genus Paenibacillus; species Paenibacillus sp. MY03. The sequence goes on from NZ_MXQD01000018.1 coordinate 17,597, forward strand.
GCAACAGAATTAGCTCCGTTGAAAATGAGATTGTGAACTTCTCCTTCTTCAATGCGCCCGGATTCGATAAGATTCTGATCCACATCCTTGGTTACGCTTTCAAAATCTTCGAATGTGCTCAGTGGCTGCGTAAGTCCAATGCTGGAATAAGCCGAACCCTGCGTAGGATTGGAATTAAAGAGGTCCGGCAAGGTTCCCGCAGCTGCAGCACTGATAATCGGATCTCCTCCGCCTGTAACCGTCGGGAATCCAGTAATTTTCAATCGAATATTAGGAAACACCTCAGACACACGCTTTTCCACTTGCTGCTGGTACTCAGGCTGAGCATAGCCCCAATACGTAATGGTAACAATCTCGTCTTTATTTACGACACCTGCATTCCCCTTGTTTTGATTATTGCTGCATGCACTAACCAACAATGCGATACTAACGAAAGCAGCAAACAGAATCACAGTATTCCTTTTGATCACTTCATCATTTCCTTTCCTAATAATTTTTACTTTTCAATGAGTAAATCCACTTCCTGATTAATCTCGACAAACATTATCCCCTTCTCTGCCCATTGTTCCAAACATCTTCTCATTGTCGATGAAACTTTCCTATCCATCGATAGATGCACTTTCGACAACTCAAGATGCAATGTTAATTAAATCTCCTTACATTGAACTCACCTCCCCAAGTGGTATGTGGACCGTCCAGTCATGGCAAAAAAAGAGTCATGGTTAGGATAATGTAGACTCTCTAATTTTTAATGTTACGGGTAAAACATGTTCTTTTGTAACCGCAAGTCCGTTCATTGTATTGGTTAACAATTCAACCGCCAGCTTCGCAAGTCTTTTTTTCGGGAAATCGACTGACGTCAATTGCTTATACAATATCTTGCATAGGTTAGAATTGTCATGTCCCACAATCCCAATCTGTTCCGGAATCGAGTAACCTTCTTCTATAAGTATGCTCATAATCTTTAAAGCGATAAAATCATTGTATACTACGATCCCGTCAATCTGTTGTACCCGCAGCAGTTGCGAGAAGCTCCCCCGAAACTGAATATCGCCAAAAAATAAATGAGTACCGATAATATCCGGATTGTTAAGAACAGCTTGTTGAAAACCTTGCAGTCTCATACTATCAATATAGTTTTTCTGATCGTCCCCAACATAAAGCAATTTTTTCTTTCCAGTTTCATACAAATGTTTCACGCCAAGGAAACTTCCTTGAGTGGGATGAAACACCACATGAGGAAAAGCGCTCATACTTTCATGTATTCGATTGACCATAACAACGCCGATCCCGGAATTCAGCATTGTATTGTATAGGTCAATATTTGGATTTTCCAGAACAGGGACTGTGATAACACCTTGGCAATTATTGAGTTGCAGTATACTTTCCAGGATTTCTGCTTCTCTTTTATCTGAACCGCCATGGATTTTTAATATAACCTGAATGTTCAATTCAAAAGTTGCTCTATCAATCTCTTCAATAATCTCAGCGTAGTAGTAATCTTCAGTATTTGGAAGTATTAGAGCAATATGAATCACTTGTGCTTGCAATGCCTGGATGTGCTCTTTCGGGGCGATAAATACGCCGATCCCTCTATACCTTTTCAGATAGCCAACTGCAACAAGATCCGAAATAGCTTTGTTAATACTCGATCTTCCTACACCTATTGCTTCAGCCATCTTTCTTTCAGCCTCTAACTTTATTTCCTTGTTGTATTCTGCTTTGATAAGAATTTGTTCCAACAGGTAGGCCTTTACTTTTTCATATACTAATGAATTGTCTATTTTCATAATATTACTCCTATTCATCACCAAAACGTGGACCGTCCACCTACCAATGATGATATCAAAGCAAAACTAATTTGTCAAAGTGAATTGATGATTAAATTAAAACATGTCCAAGACGAATCGCCTAGGCTCAGTTAAAGTCTGTTCACTAGACTGAAGCGACTGATCGTGAGTACCTTCTTCATTTCCTCAGCTCATAGTGGCACAGGTAAAGCAAATCGTTTTCTCTCCTTAACAGTTGCGCGATGTCGTTTCTACACTCTCGCCCCTTCTCTCGACTTCATGAATCGATTATATAATCAGTCAATAACGCAATTTGATGCTTGTGCCCGAAACGGCTGATCTCGTGATCAGCCGTTTACCTTCTTGTCACCGCTCTCCTGGTTTCGTTGTCATCAAGTTATACAATTTGGTGTGTGTTGGGAAATTATCAATAAACGGAACAAGAGAGCTTCCGATCTTCAACAGTCCGTTCCCAGCATCTACGTTCGTCACGTAAGAAAGCTGCAGATCCTAGATGTTTAACAACTCCGCAAGCTCCTTGCGATCGCTGCACCCGCTTCCCCGCCAATATCTCCTGCCGGACCGAGGGCGTCAGCCCGATGCGTGAATATGGTGTTATACGCTGGTTCGTTCATCTTCGAATTCTCCCCAGCATTGCTTGTTATTAAATTGAGTTGTACAATTATTCTACATATTTTATTTGGTGTTCATTCTTGAAGTGGGTTAATGTTCGTAATCAGTTTCCCAATTGTTGGGTCCTTGTTGAAGCAATATCTGCCCATTCCGCTAATAACAAAAGATCCATCGATGAACTTTCTGTTATCTCTGATTATCATAATCCAAAAGAAGCTTGGTCTACTTATAAATCACTTCATTTCTCAAATCCTTCAAGAGAACTCTACGTATTCTATACAGGAAATGAGAATATTGAGGTTATTGAACAACCATTCACAGGTATTCGAGGTCTTCAATGAAAATTAATTTAATCAATGGTCTTCCTATTATCTCTCTTTCCCTTACTTACAATCATAAATCAATAGTCTTAGATCATGTCCTTCTTGATACCGGTTGTTCAACTAGGATTAGATCCAGACTTTATCAATGGTATATCAGTTCGTATGTATGGAGTTGGGGGTAAAAGCGAATTGTGTTGTCAGCAATTCGTCAATGGTCTACACATTAATCACATCTTACTCGATCAATTTACTATTCAATTAGGATTGACAAAAGAACCCTATGGATTCGATGCAATTTTAGGTGTTGATATTCTTTCATCTTTCGGTTTAAAAATAGATTTTGAGAACTTAATTGTTTTATAATTTTAACGAACATGCGTATAACGTTTCGTATATTCACGACGCCCGGCGAATGCCGGGTGTGTCCACAGCAACCACTTCTCTGAAGCCGCTTCTGGGACCGAAGGGAGAATGCCCGATGCGTGAATATGGTGTTATAAGATGTTGGCGTCCTCTTCGAGTTACTTAAGAATCCCATGAGGCAAGCATGCATGAACTCCTTTAACCCCGTTGACGATTTGAGTAATTCGCAGGTCTACTACTGAACTTCCTAATTCAATAGCTTCTACTCGATTTAATCCATATAATTCTCCCATCAAATTGAGCATTCAATCAAGAGCTTGAACTGTTGCTTCGTTTAAGTCTTCATGGAACCCAAATGTGATCCATCCTGCTGGGGTATTCGCTCTTGGATTTGACAAACTAATATTTTCGATTAAATTAATTGTAATATCAACTAATTCCATAGGGCATTCAATGGCTTGACAGCTCACCTCACCATCGCCTTGCAGGGCATGGCCATCACCCATCGCAAGGTATCCACCGTCAACAGATATTGGTAAGTACAACTTACTGCCTTTTACTAACTCCCTACAGTCTATGTTACCTCCACAATAACGCGGAGGCCAGGTAGAATGAATTCTTCCTGACCCTGGCGGCATTCCGATTACACCCATGAACGGATTTAAAGATACTGAAAATATTCTCCCATTTATATCACAATTTCCAACCATTGATTTGTTATCAAGTTCCCAGTCCAAAGTTATTTCCTGGTATTCAGTTAAGTGTAACTTTTGGTTTTGCCAATTAGGGTATTGTCCAGCAGCTGTAAAACCATAATGACCAAGAATGATGTCGTTAAATTCTATCTCCAGTGTCATTCCTTGCTTTGCATTTTCAATTTAAATGGGTGCAATTAATGCATGACCCCCGTCTATCTTGTCTCTTCTTAAAAAAGGTTTCCTTCGATCAGAATTACTCGTTCCCATTCCCCAGCCAGCATCCAGCGATTCGAAACGGATTGAATCTCCTGAAGTAACTTTAATAATGGGAGGCACTTCATTAGTAAATGAGCCAATTAGATTTTCTTAAACTAATTCAATCTTATGTACTGCCATGAGATCGCCTCCAATGTTTTTAACTTTACGCCAATTTCTTATAACGTTTCGTATATTCATGACGTCCGACAAAGTCGGATGTGTCCGGCTGATCATGCCTCCACTGCCAATATCTTCTGACCGGACCAAGAGGCGAATGCCCCGAAGCGTGAATATAGTGTTATAGGATGTCAGCGCCTTCTTCGAATTTCATTCGTTATATAGTTTTTATATATATTCCTTTTAATTCAATCATCTAATCCAGCTACCATTGCGGCACTAACAATCCATATGGCAATTGCAGGTATGTAATATATAACAGCTATACTTGTATCAACGTTATTTTCAATTTTAGTAAAGAACAATATATTATAAGAAATGAATAAAAGAAATGATATAAAACCTTTTAGGTAGGAACCTCCATATATAAGAAATCCTACTCCAGGAATTAACAAATTCGAAATGATACTTATACGTTTTTTAAAAGACAAATGATCTCGCTTTAAATCGTCAACTTCTTTGTATAAGTCTGATTTAATTTGTTTTATTAGCTCCTCGCTTTCCACTACAAGTCACCTCCTATTTTTAGCATTTAACATCCTTGGGTATAACGAATGTAGCTTTAATATATCTTAGGGTTTAATGCATTTATGATTTGCGCTGATTTCCTATAACGTTTCGTATATTCACGACGTCCGACGTAGTCGGATGTGTCCGCAGCAACTGCTTCCCTGAAGCCGCTTCTGGGACCGAGGGCAAATGCCAGATGCGGGAATATGGGTGTTATGTGATGCCTGTGCCTTCCCTGATTCGCTCCAAAATTCCTACAATTTCCAATCCTTTAATTTCTTTAATATCAATATTATAAATCTCTTTTATTCTTTCTTGTTTTTCCAAAAGTGAATCATCAGTCCAGCAAAAATCATACATCGAAGATTCATCGGAGATAAACATTCCATTGTAATCCATCTCAAAGATATCTTTAAAGAATTGAACCGCCTCTATATCAAAGTTGTCTATTCTGGAAACACTTGCAAACTTAATTTGCACTTTTGTTCCTGGTCTTGGTAGTTCATGACCTTCTGATTTATAAACATCAAATTTCTCTTTAAGTTTTATATACGCCTCTTTTTTTGAATGTCCATCACCATTCATCCAATACCAATTAATGATCCTAGCTTCCCAAGGAAACATAGTTAGATTCGTATCAGAAAGATCTAGCATTTCTTGCTGCCTATACTCAATGGGGTAATTGTTAAGAGTCCACTTTGTTTTAAATTGTGAAAGAACTAATCTGTATATCCTCTTAATTGGCCTTGATAATGTAGCAAATCCATTCATTAAGTTGATCTCCTTTAAATATCTGCACAGATTTCACATAACGTTTCGTATATTCACGACGTCCGACGAAGTCGGATGTGTCCGGCTGATTCCACTTCCTTGTCAATACCTTCTGCCGGACCGAGGGCCAAATGGCCCGACGTGTGAATATGGTGTTAGCTGAAGTTATCCCTTCTCCGAATTGCTGTCATATTCTTGTGTATATTGTTCATACCAGTTTGTAATTTGTTCACTAAACTTATATTGCCGTTCAATAAATTTGTCTTTATATTCTTCTGCTATTGAATTTATGCCCATTCCAAAATGATCATCAAGCTCATGAATAATAAAATCATATATCTCATTGCTCTTCTTTCCTTGCAATAGTAAGTCAATTAATTGTACTGAAATACAATCGTATTAATCTTCCGGGGCCCCACCGTCTATTAAACCAATAGGATCCCACTGATTAACAATTAATTCGACAAAAGGATACATGTCTTTATATTTGGCTTTTAGTTTTTTTACTTTTGCATTAGATGGATGTTTCCACATAAATACTCACCTTGTTTTGTTATGTATTTGGATAATTTCACTAACGTTTCATATATTCACGACGCTCGACGAAGTCGAGTGTGTCCACAGCAACCACTTCCTCGAAGCCGCTTCTGGGACCGAGGGCCGAATGGCCCGATGCGTGAATATGGTGTTAGGTGATGTTAATTGTGTTTTTCGCATCAAAAATCTCTACTAGGTTCAAAATTATAATAAGATCCAAATCTATCATAAATTCTATCTACTGCAATTTCAAAATCTTTAATGATTACTTTAAGTTTTTTGTCATTAAACTTACATCCATACCTCCTTCATGAACAAATGTATTTCTTAGATCAACAATTTCTTCAATGGAGTCAAAAAGAGAAATTTTTCTATTTGAAATTGGCTTGTTTAATACAGTGAATATGTCTAATTTTTCATCAAGCTTTTTAAAATTCTCTGCAACTATTCGTGGTCTTTGGAATGAAAATTTTTCAACTAGAGCCTCTTCAACCGAGACATTTCCAGCAGAGAAATCTTTTAGATTGTTTACTGAGAATCGTGCTTCTTTAAAAAGTTTGTCCCTATTATCTGTATATTTCAATATCACAATAAATGATTTCTTCAAGTAATCTTCCCAAGTTGCTACCAAGTAAGGTATCAATAAGTTATTAGAAATAAATCTTGGGTTTAAGTCATCTATAAATGAAATACCAGTATATTCTTCCCTTGAAATATCACCTTTTAAATTTCTTGAATCTAAATATATTTAGGTTTGATAAGCGCATTATTATAAACCCATCTAGCTATAAAGAGTCCCGCTTCCAATTCAGTAGGGACATTTTCATCGATTATAAAATAACGATTTTTGCCTTCATCTGTTGAGAAACTACCTTTGAAATAATCTTTTACATATTTAATAGTTTTATTTTGATGTTCTAAATCCCAATAACTTCTTCCGGCTCTAGTTCTGGTATAAACTAGAATATTACTATTGTCTTTATAAATGTCGAGTTCTACTCCGACATACGATCTATAATTTTTATGTTCATACCAAAAATAACTTGCCAGTATGCCTTGACTTTTGAATTGATTTCTTTGCTTTGTATAACCTAACAAGTCTATTAAATTTATTAATTTATTATATGCCGTACCTACCTTCAGGAAGGATATTTTCTGAAGTAAAACTCATCTTTGAATCATGCTCCTTTGATTAAAAATAAAACCAAGCAATTAATTTACCTAACGTTTCGTATATTCACGACGCTCGACGAAGTCGAGTGTGTCCACAGCAACCGCTTCTTTGAAGCCGCTTCTGGGACCGAGGGCGTAGCCCGATGCGGGAATATGGTGTTATACGCTGTTGCTTCTTCTTCGAATTACCTAATCGTTCTTATTGCATTATCAAATTTATGTATTCCAAAGTCCTTTATTGTAGATTTCAATAGTTCATTTCTTAAAGTGTTTAGTTCAGGTGTGAAACGCACTTCAATATTCATTTCCATTAGTCTTTCAATTCCATTATTAACCGGTGTCATGCATTTAGGTTTAACTTCTTCGTAAGAAATATAGTAGCCCGCTGTTTCATCGAATATTGAACATGAGTCGTTCGGCAATTCATATCTAAATAGTGTTGTATTCATTATTGAATTGTACCAGTTAGTTTCTACGGTTATGACAATATTAGCCTTCGTCGTACCAAAGAATCTAATAAAATCTTGTTCATTTATATTGTCATGTTTGGTATACACGATTCGTGGACAGCTTCGTGGGAAGAAAAAAGTAAATTGATGTTCCTCATCAATAGCCCAAACAACTGGAGGCATATTTTTTCTATTATCTTTAACTCTCGGCTTGAAGATTGATATGTCATCTTCTTCGCTAAAATGGTATAGCGTCATAGAGTTCCCCCATTCATATTGATCTTAGCAATTGCGTATAACGTTTCGTATATTCACGACGCCCGGCGAATGCCGGGTGTGTCCACAGCAACTACTCCTCTGAAGCCGCTTCTGGGACCGAGGGCGAATGCCCGATGCGTGAATATGGTGTTATCTGAAGGACTAGGCTTCTTGAAACCGCTTAAGAATATTCTTCCATTTTACTTCGAAATATTGTAAAATGTCGAATTGTACGAGAATATAGCAAAGAGGAGACAAACAATGCTCACCAAAGTTATTAGGATCTTGTTTATTAGTACAATACCTGCTGTTATGGCATTTATCAGTAGAGAAAATGGTTTAATAGACTCGTGGCATAATAAAAAAATAATCACTTTCGATCCAACCAACCTCAAAATGACATTAATACTTATTAGCATTCTGATTCCTTCTGTATTTTTCACAATTTACGCAGAATACAACAAAAGTAAATTGGATAAAGTCGTAAAAAGAAGAATTAAACTCCTTCAATACATAACTACTGTATTGCGATTTGCTTTAGATGATAAATTGAAGAATGTTAACGCAAGTACTTTAAACGTTCGAATATGGACTCAACAACAAAATGTTTGGAGAACAAAAGCTTATTTCAATATTAAAAACATCGAGGGTCTAAGCATTGTTGGAAATACTGATGGTTTGAAATTGCAAGTTAAGCCTAAAATTCAAGGAGTTATTGGCCAATGTTATGCAAAGAAAGATGTTGTACTCGATGAAGATCTTTCCTCAACGGACTACAAACTGACACAATCACAAAAGAATAAAATCAATGGTACTCAATTTTGTTTAGCTGTACCATTATTCGATAATAATGATAAGGTGACCTCCATCGTGTCCTTCGATTCGAACTTCAAAATTTCTGTGCCAAAAAATCAAGAAAGTGATATAATAAACTTGACAAAGACTTATTGCCAAACTTTATATGAGTCTTGTCCAGACTTGTTTAAGTAAAGGAGTGGTTACTGTATGTTAAAAGTACTTAGTAAGCGAAAAGAAAATAAAAATCAAGAACTTGAAAAAAACATTGTTCTCATGGGTAGTGCTCTTTCAAAAAATGCTTCTGAGCTTTTGAGAGTAACTACTAACTTAAACAAAAAAAAGAAGTAATCTTATTCCCCGTCGGTTCGACGGGTTTTATTTTTTTCTAGTCTTTCAGATAACGTTTTTGTGTTCACGAATCCGAAAGGTTTAAGCTGCCGATCAATCAAGCGCAGCGATTGATGCTTGCCGGGTGGCTCCGCCACTTAGCCTTGCAGGGTTGTCCGGCTGACTACGCTTCCTGGCTTCTTAACTTCTGCCGGACCGAGGAGCGAAAGCGACGATGCATGAACACGTTGTTATATGTAGTCCTTGTCCTCTGTGATTAGCCCACAAAATGCTTTAACTTCTACTTCCACGAGAGACCTCCGAAACAAAGTCATTTACCATCTGCTTCCTCGAGCAACCTAAAAAAAAGAAGTCATTCAACAACCGCTCCTCCGAGTTTCTTACAAAAACAAGTCCTTTAACAACTACTCCTCGTGCTTCCTACAAAAAGTCTTTAAACAACTACTTCCTCGAATTGCCCACAAAAACATGTCCTTTAACATCTTCCTCGCGTTTTCAGTACAAACATTTCTTGAACATCTACTACATTGAGTTGCTTGCAAAAACATCTACTTACCTATGCTTCTATGAGTCTACCTGATTACGATCTAATTGCTTTACAGGGATTACATATAACGTTTCGTATATTCGCGACGTCCGACGAAGTCGGATGTGTCCGGCTGATTCAACTTCCCTGCCAATATCTCCTGCCGGACCGAGGGCGTCAGCCCGATGCGTGAATATGGTGTTATGTGAAGTTCCATACATCTTGAATCCACCTTACATTAATCTTCTTTCTAATTCTTTGATAATCTTTACCCATTCTTCAAAGCCTTCGGACTCTTCTCTTAATTCTCTTAATTCTGATTCGGATAAGATTTTCTCTACTGCTTTTTGAGAAAGCACTAATAATTCTTTGCCCTGGTCTTTGTGATGGTTTATCCAGTCTTCAAGTTCTTCATCATATTCTTCATTACCTGGTCTATCTTGCAAGGCAGCGAGTATTTCTATTGCTCCTAGTGCAATTTCAGCAGTATATGATTCTATTTCACTATCATCAAGCACCGCTTCAATTGCTTCAGTAATTAAACTTAAATCCTGTGTTTCTAAAAGATCTTCTACCCAATCTAAAACAGTATCATTTTCAAGAATTCCATAACCCCATGCTCCCATGACACATCATCATCGCTTTCTTTATTCATATTTTTCGGGAATTTCACATAACGTTTCGTATATTCGCGACGTTCGACGAAGTCGGATGTGTCCGGCTGCAACCGCTTCTACGAAATACAACTGCCGGACCGAGGGGCGAAAAACCCCGACCCGTGAATATGGTGTTAGACGAGGTTAACGCTACTTTGCGCTGCTAACAAACGATTTGATTGTCTTTCAATATGCTTTTATTACGCTTTTATTACGCTTTTATTACGCCATTAAATACGATTTGCTATTCCAGTTTGTTATCGCCTTTATTATGCTTATCAATATTCTTTAATCGCTTTTCATGTTCACTTCTTTTTCCAATTGTGTTATCATACTATTAAAGAAGCCGAGTGCGGCAAACACTCGGCTCAACAATTGGCTTGGATGGTTTATTCCCTTCTAAGCGATCAGAATAAAAACCCACCTTCGGCGCTAACCTTGGGGTGGGTTTTTACTTTCTCTTGTTGTTTGAATTAATGTAAGTTAGAAGTGCGAGGATGAATGATCCAAATAAAAACATAATCGTCAACGCATCTTTAACTTCCATGGCTTCACCTCCTTTCGAAGGGAAACCATGCCCACCCAAGATTCAATTGTCTTTCCTATTGTACCATCATCTACCAGAAAAAAGAAGAACGATTGTTCTATATTTCTTGAATCTTAAACCCGTTAATTTCGTCTAACGTTTCGTATATTCACGACGCCTGGCGAATGCCGGGTGTGTCCACAGCAACCACTTCCTCGAAGCCGCAACTGGGACCGAGGGGCGTAGCCCCGATGCGTGAATATGGTGTTAGAGGATGTATCTGCCTTCATCGAATTCTCAAACACAAATCTCTTAATTCATTCAAATAGCTGGACTTCAATTCCTTTAGAATCAATTAATATATATGTATGTAATTGCCCTCTATGATGATATATATGACCTAACATTTGCAACAACCATTCAAATCTGGAATATCTAACTCCCCAATATGATTGTGTATATTCAAATAATTTCTCTTCCGTATAATTTGAATATTCTTCAACTAATTGATTATAATTTGTTATCAGATTGTCTTTAATTTCTTCTATCGTTTTAAATTCATGTCTTACATAGAATGCTTGCATTTCAGTACTGCTAGTTTCATTAGAAATTAATAAATCTGCCCGGCATAGGAGCGAGATATGAGTTAATAATTCTAAATATGATCTTTTGTCTCGTATTGGTCTTGATTCTAAGTCAATATTAGAAATTTGATTAATAATTACAATGATCGAATCAACCGCGACTTTCATTTGATGAAAAACAGATGACAAACAATAACTCATAGTTCGACTCCTATTCTATTGCATTGATTATTGTTTGCGGATATTTCCTCTAACGTTTCGTATATTCACGACGTCCAACGTAGTCGGATGTGTCCACAGCAACTTCTTCCCTGAAGCCGCTTCTGGAACTGAGGGCAAATGCCCGATGCGTGAATATGGTGTTATCGGATGTCCTTGCCTTCCTGATAAACTATCATGCTATTTCACAGCGAATTCATTAAGTTCACCAGATGATACGTTGAACTCTTCAATTTCTTCTCCATTCCTCACCTGAAATTTTGCTTCAGTCTTAATTTTATATACTCCTGGTTTATTAATCTTGAATTCATAATATTCTTTACTTCGTTGTTCTTCACCATTATTTCTATACTCAGTTTTAGGTTTCAATTCACCTAAATATCCAATATCGTTTCTGTATAAAAAATCATTATCTTGTTCAACAAGGTTTCCATCACTATCATAAATCTCATAAGTAAACATACCAGCTCCATGTGAGATATCCCACTTTTGTTTAGAATTATTCTTCACAAATCCAGTGATTTGAAAAGGTTGATTGGTTTTTATGCTTTTCAATTCATCACTTCCAACTTCAAACAAATTTTCATTTGGATTTATTTCTTCGGAACACCCAGTCACGATAGAAAATAAGAATAATGACAATGTAATTAAGATTACTTTCTTCATTGGTTTCATATCTCTCCATTTCTGCTAGGACTTCCGATAACGTTTTATTCACGAACCCTCACTGGCTTAAGCGCGAATGCGCGGGTCCGGCGGACTTAGCCAGTGCAGGGTTGTCTCCTGATTCAGCTTCCCCGTAATCCCTCCTGGCGACCGAGGGCGTGAATATTGTGATATGTGAAGTTGTCTACTTCATGAGCGACCTTCAACTATTAATTCCATCAACAATATTACATTCGCTAAGAAACCTAGAATAACTAAAAATCCAAAAAACGAAACTACTATTAAAGGTTGTATCCCCTTTTCCATAAAGTTTCTTTCTGCCCTTTCCCTAGTAGCCAAATAATATAGAAATACCATAAAGAATTGACCCCACAGAATAGAAGTATCCATCTTTGTTGTGTAAAATAAATCTACAATTATAATCAAGAGCGCAATTAGTCCAATCGGAAATACTACATAATCAAATTTTCTATAAAAGAGAACTGAAATAATCCTCATGTCGTTCCTCCTTAAATTTTTCAAAAAAAGATTTTGGGCAATTTCACAAAACACCTTCCTCCCTCAAGCAAATGAGTAGCGAATGAATGCCGAAGAGAATGTATCTCAGCTTGTTTAACGATTCCTGACCTGGCTAAGGCTTGCTCTTCTTTGGCCTTACATAAGAAGTACCATCCTGGATCGACATCACCCGCGGTTGGCAGTACGCTGATTCCGTGAATCCAAATCATCAGGATGAAACAAATAACACTCTTCCATTAATACCGAGTCAGCTCGCAGCTGTTCATAACCGGCTAATTCAATGAGTTGCTCCAGCAGATGCAGCGTGTAAGGGAATTCCCATACCTTTAATTCCGGCTTCCATCTGCTCCCCTTCAGTGATTTCATGCACTTGACGTAATCGGTATTAAATTCTTTCCACGAAGCTCGGATCTTATATTCGTCTACTTTTACTAGCATTATTGTCATCAGAATTCTCCCCCATTATATCATCCATGCAAAATACTGGAAACAAAAAAAGGAACCAAGTCCTAAGACTTTAGTTCCTCTGGTTCTTCCAGCGAAATTCATTTATAGTTTTATACTAACTCAATGTTCAAACTCTTGTAAATCATAATTGGGGCCAGCCGCCACTTCATTTGTTCATCTACCTCATCAACAATCTGTCTTGCATCTATGTTGACTATCGGTTTAAATCCTGCTCCAAGTTTTGAGTCAAACCTCTTAACTGGCGTATTTCTTCGTCTACCTGCACAGCGGACTCGGTCTGAGATTGGCTGGCAGCTGTCAATTGTTCCAAAGCTAGCCGGTTATGATGAACGGCGGCCATGATGTCTTTCATACCATCGGTAATAACCGCAGAACCTTGAGACATGCCTACCATTTGCTCATTCATGAGCCGGACGAACCTGATTGTCTGGATGATATGATTCTGCACATGCTCGAACCGTTCTTGGAATTGGGCTAGATGAAGCGTCGAATTTTTCACCAAATCGCGACCTTGCTCCATATTCCGATAGTTGTCCACCGTTTCCCTATGTATATCCGCGATCATCAACTTCATCTCATCCGACACGGTGCGACTTTGCTGCGCTAGCTTTCGGATTTCCGACGCAACAATGGCAAATCCCCGGCCTTGTTCCCCAGCTCGCGCTGCTTCAATTGAAGCGTTAAGGGATAACAATGCAGTCTGATCGGCTATAGTCTCAATGGCCGCCAGACGCTCCTGAGCTTCGGAAGCGGATTTACGTGTAGTCGCCATCGATTCGCTTAATGCCTGAATCGCTTTTTCAATTTCTTGTTGCTTTAAAGCAATCTCTTGTACAAGCAGATCGCTTTCCCCCATGATCTGTTCGGTTTGTTCCGCATTCTCCTTCAAAGTGTCAGATGCCTCCATCCCATTATAAACGATCGATCCCATTTCGTTCAGCTTTATTTCCGCCATTCCTACAGAACGATGCTGCGAATCCAGCCGAGCAGTCACTTCGTCAAAGGACTTTCGCATCTCTGCATTGGCGGCAATATGCATGTGAGACTTTTCCGCAACGATATCGGTTGATAATTGAATCGATGTTGACAGTTCTCTGACCCGACTGATCAAGTCGACTAGCCGTTCCTCTTTGGCAGCCTTATCTTGTTCAAGCGTTTGCGTAATACGATGTTTCGATCGGATTTGAAGGATGGTTGCGCCAGAAGTAAGCAGCAAGAACAGAGCATGAATGATCAACATAAGAAATGGATAGGAATTCGTACCGAAGATGATCTGGGGGAACCAAACAAATCCGACCAAATGCTGAATCGCAAATAATACCGTCATTAACGTAATTAACTTCACATTCTCATAATAGGCTAATGCCGTAATGACCATAAAGATCGAGAAATGAAATTCGACGCCCCCACCGCTTCCGCTTATGATGGCAATGCTTGACAAGGTAAGCGTCAAAGTATTTAACCATGGCAACATGTGATGGTTTCTATTAGCTATAAACGTATAAATAGCTGCTGCGAGTGTAACAAAGGGTAATATTGCTAATAGAAGAATTGAACTGGATATCCATCCGGCTGTAGGTACATGACTTGCCATGTCTCCATGACCGTGGCCTTCCGATCCTCCGATTACATGAAAAACTTGCGCTAGTCCGTATATTAACGCCGATAAAGCTGCAGCGGCAGCAGCAAGCAGCAACATTAACCGATTTTTTTGATCGAACATGATTGAATAACTTCCTCTCCGTAAATCCAAATGTCATCACATTGCAACAATATATTTTACACTTTAAAACTGAACATTTTCTGAAATCTTATCTACATGGTTTTTACCACAAAAAAACCTGCTCCTTGGAAAAAAGGAAACAGGTTTGATCGACCACTCTTATTCTATTGCGATTAAAAAACTTTTGTCGTCCAAGACTCGCAGTTCCAAGTCTCCGTCACGACATCGCGATAAAATTCCGGTTCGTGGGAAATAAGCAGAATGCTTCCCTTGTAGGCCTTAAGCGCGCGCTTAAGCTCGTCTTTCGCGTCAACGTCCAGATGGTTTGTCGGCTCGTCGAGTACGAGCAGGTTGGATTCGCGATTGATCAGCTTGCAGAGGCGAACCTTTGCTTTCTCGCCGCCGCTCAGAACCGTGATTTTGCTCTCGATATGCTTTGTGGTCAGGCCGCATTTTGCCAGCGCCGCACGCACTTCGAATTGAGTGAAGGAAGGGAACTCGTTCCAGATCTCCTCGATACAAGTGTTGTAGTTCGCATCCTTGGCTTCCTGTACGAAATAGCCGATCTCCAAGTTTTCGCCGAGCTGGACATGGCCGGAGACAGCTGGAATCTCGCCCAAAATGCTGCGCAGCAATGTCGTCTTGCCAATGCCGTTAGCGCCGACAAGAGCAATTTTCTGTCCGCGCTCCATGCGGAGATCAAGCGGACGGGAAAGCGGCTCGGAGTAACCGATGACTAGATCTTGGGCTTCGAAGATAACGCGGCCTGCGGTTCTGCCTTCTTTAAAGTTAAACGTCGGCTTCGGTTTCTCCTTGGCCAGCTCGATGACGTCCATCTTATCCAGCTTCTTTTGACGGGACATCGCCATATTCCGGGTAGCTACGCTCGCCTTGTTCCGCGCCACGAAGTCCTTCAGATCTGCAATTTCTTGCTGTTGGCGCTTAAAAGCGGATTCCAGCTGCTGCTTCCGCATCTCGTGCACTTCCATGAAGTGGTCATAGTCGCCGACATAACGGTTCAGCTGCTGATTCTCCATATGATAGATCAGGTTAATGACGCTGTTGAGGAATGGAATATCATGCGAGATCAAGATGAACGCATTCTCGTATTCCTGCAAATAACGCCTTAGCCACTCGATATGCACTTCGTCAAGATAGTTCGTAGGCTCGTCGAGGAGCAAAATATCCGGTTTCTCGAGCAACAGTTTGGCCAGCAATACCTTCGTCCGTTGACCGCCGCTCAGATCGTTAACGTCCTTGTCGAGACCAATATCCGTCAGTCCGAGTCCGCGGGCGGTCTCTTCGACCTTCGCGTCGATCATATAGAAGTCTTGATTCGTCAACGTATCTTGGATCGTGCCAACATCCTCCAATAACTTCTCGAGCTCCTCTGGCGATACGTCGCCCATTCGGCCGTACATGTCGTTCATCTCGTTTTCCATGTCGAACAAATATTGAAATGCGCTCTTTAGAACGTCGCGAATCGTCATGCCTTTGGTTAATGCCGCATGCTGATCCAGATAGCCGACGCGCATACGCTTGGACCATTCCACCTTGCCGTCATCCGGCTGCAGCTTGCCCGTAATGATGTTCATAAAGGTCGACTTGCCTTCGCCGTTCGCGCCGATCAAGCCGATATGCTCGCCTTTCAACAGACGGAACGATACATCGTTAAAGATCGCACGGTCTCCGAAGCCGTGGCTGAGACGTTCTACATTTAATATGCTCATGAATGACACCTTTTCTGTAAGAATTTCATACTCCGCTATATTATAATCGTTATCGCCCCGTCAACTCAACACCAATCGGCAGAAAAGACAAAGAATCGCCCCATATCCCGTATATCGTGAATGATATAAGGATATGGGGCGGTAAATTCTTTAGGTTAGACGGCTTCAGCTTGAGGCTCTTGCTCCGGCATTTTGTTGGAGGTGCGAAGCGGTATCTCTCTCAGGAAGAAGGAAAGAATCATCGCAACGACGACTAGCGAAGCTCCTGCCAGGAATACGACCGTCAGCGAATGGCTAAGCGCATCTCTCAGCATGTCGATCATTTGAGTAATCAATGGCTGAACGTCTGCAGGAAGCGTCTGCTGAAGTTGCTCCAACTTCGGTTGATCCAGCAGCATCTCCGGATTCTGGAAGGCCGACAGCTCTTTGGCAAGCTCCGGGTCCAGCTCGTCAAAGTGAAAGCCCGTACTCGACGACGAGGCTTCCTTCATGTTGCGCACAAGCGCCGACTGCATGATCGTTCCCATAATGGCAATACCGATTGTGCCGCCCAGGTTACGGAATAGCTGAGACGAGGATGTAGCGACACCGAGCTCTGTCGGTTTAACGGCATTTTGTACCGTTAGGGAGAAGACCGGCATGCCTACGCCTAGTCCGATACCGAATACGATCATCGCGATGACCGCAATCCATACGCTGTTCATAAATGCCATGATCAGCAATCCCGCAACCATAATCGGCATTCCGATGATGGCATAACGTTTGTATTTGCCCGTCTTCGTAATTTGACGTCCGATAATGGTACTCATAATGACCATCCCGATGGACATTGGCATCGTAACATAACCGGAATAGGTTGGCGAAATGCCTTCTACCCCCTGCACGAAAAACGGCAAGTAGATCAGGGCGCCCATCATGCCGGCGTTCATCAAGAAACCAATGACGTTAGAGATCGTTACGATATCATTGCGGAACAAGGATAACGGAAGTACAGGGCTTTTGGCATGGCGTTCGACCAAAATAAAAAGGATAAGCGATATAATCGCTGCGCCGAACAGTCCGAGAATTTCGAAAGAAGCCCATTCGTATTTGCTCCCTGCCCAAGTGAAACCCAGCAACAGAGCAATGATGGTAATGCTGAGGAAAAACGAACCCGCATAATCGATACTCTCGGATGGCTTGCGTTCAACCTTGGGGAACAGGAACAGAATCATAAAGAAAGCAACGACGCCAAGAGGCAGGAAAATCCAGAACAGCCACTTCCACTCCATGTTGTCTACCAGCCATCCCCCGAGTGTGGGTCCAATGACGCTGGAGAATCCGAAAACGGCCATCATGACGCCGGTCCACTTGCCGCGCTCGCGCGGCGAAAACAGATCCCCGACAGCCGTAAAGACGGTAGCCATAATAATGCCGGCGCCAACACCCTGCACACCGCGGTAAATAATCAGTTGAAAGATATCCTTGGAGAAGCCCGTTAATAATGCGCCGATCATAAATATAACGATACCTGTCAAGATAAATGGTTTCCGGCCATAAATATCGGACAGCTTGCCGACAAGTACGGTCGCAAGCGTAGATGTTAACATATAGATCGTAATGACCCAGCTATAATACTCCATTCCGCTTAGTACGGCGATAATACGCGGCATAGCTGTGCTGACGATTGTCTGATTGATCGCCGAGAAGAACATAGCCGCAATAATCGCGAACATGATACTCATCTTGCGTTTATGTGTTAGATGTTCCATGTTGATTTCTCCCTCATTCTCTTCAAAAATAGGATGCCCGGTTTTCTGTCTTTGTTGTATACCTTAATGCCATTAGTTTGCTTCATTCGATAAAGTTTGAGCCGAAGCCACCAGCTTCTCCATAAGAACGGTCACTGTTTCAACTTCGGCCGAACTCAGACTCTCCATATATTTTGCCACGATCTCCTTCCGAAGTTCATGCGATTTCTTGATAATATCTTCACCCGCTTCCGTTAGACGAACCCTAATCACTCTCCGGTCCTTGGCATCGTTCTCCCGAGTGACATAACCCGATTTACCCAAACGATCAATCATCGCGGTCACTGCGCCAGGCTGCACGTCCAGCTTCTCCGCCAGCGCTGTCAGCCGGCAGCTCCCGCTCTCCCTGATAAAATGCAGCATGAACATTTGAGTGCTTGTCACTTGCACGTCCATCTGCTTCATCATCTCAGCGGAGAAAATTCGATTTAAGTAGATCAGGGATCGTTGGAATCTCATCACGAACGTCTCCATCTCATCACCTCGAATCATTTACTTCATCGCTATATATTTCAACTATTGAAATATTAACTGCTAAAATACTTTTTGTCAACGTCCTTTCTTTACCGCATTCGCAGGACACAAAAAAAGAAACCCAACCTCATTACTGAAGTTAGGTTTCTCTTTTCCTATTTAGAGGATTCATCTGGCAAGCATTACTTACGGCAAGCGATATAATCCGGACGAGGCCGTTGACCCGAGAAAGGATCGACCAGGCGATTGTTTATGCTGTTATAAACCATGAACACGTTGCTCCGGGGGTAAGGGGAAATATTGCTGCTGGAGCCATGCATCAGATTGCAATCGAATAACAGCACGGAGCCGGCTTTGCCGACCGGCATTTCGATGCCTCCCGCGTCAGCCATCTTCGTCAGACTATCGGGATCCGGCACGCCATATTCCTGTTTGCGCAGCGATTCCTTGAAGTGGTTCTCGGGCGTCCGTCCCACGCAAGAAACGAATTGCTTATGCGAGCCGGGGATAACCATCAACGGTCCATTAAAGGGATGATTGTCGCTTAGCGCGACAGAGCAGCTCAGCGCCCGCATGGCGGGCATGCCGTCCTCGACGTGCCATGTCTCGAAATCGGAATGCCAATAAAATTCCTTGCCCGTGAAACCCGGCTTGAAGTTGATTCTTGATTGATGAATGTAAGTCTCCGAGCCAAGCAAGTAGTTCATGATCGCTTTGAGCCTCGGATGCAGGGACAGGTCGCGGAAGACGTCGTTATTCTCGTGAACGGAGAAGACGGAACGCACCTCCTTGCTTTGCGGTTCGCGAATGACATGAGCCTCATCGCGGTCGCTGTAGCTCTCCTGCAGCCTCGCTAGCTCCTGACGCCATGCTTCGACTTCATTCTCCGAGAAAAACTCTTCCAGGAACAGATAGCCGTTGTTCTCGTAGAAGGCCGATTGCTCCTCGGACAACGGACTAGCGTCGGACCACTTCGTATACACGACGGGGTCGAGTCGCTCTGTGAGCTGTGCTTGATCGGCAATGCGGGAAGGGTAACGGTCGACATGAGTATTTGCAGTAGTATTGGACATAGGGATCATCTCCTTCATTGGATTTCCGCTTCTAGCGGATAGACGCCATCCTTGTCATGTACTTCGGCTCCAGTCAGCGGTGGATTGAATACACAAACCATGCGCAACTGCTTGCTGGCACGGAGCAGATGTTTTTCATGACCATCCAGCGCATACAAAACTCCTGGCGTAATGGGGTAGGTTTGGCCTCCGATTACTTCTATCTCTCCTTCGCCTTCGATGCAATAGACGGCTTCGACATGGTTCCTGTACCAGATCAGCGTCTCCGTTCCCGCTTTTATAATCGTATCGTGCATGGAGAAACCCATTCCGTCCTTCTTAAGCAGCAATCTTCTCGAATTCCAGGTTTCGGCATCAATATCGTCCTTCGTGTTCACTATGTCATTCAGGTGTTTGACGATCATAAGCGTTGCCTCCAGTTCTTTATCATTTATCGGCGAATGCCGACTGCTTCCTTTTGCTCTGCAAAGTCATACATTTCGCTCAGCGATGCTTCGATTTTTGCCATTCCTTCCGCAAGCAGCTCCTTTTCGATCGTCAATGGAGGCATCAGCTTCGCTACTTCGTCACGTGAGCCAGAGGTTTCCATAATCACTCCCCGTTCGAACGCTTTCCGGCATAATCGACCGGCATCATCCGGATTGTTGAAAACCAGCCCCTGGATCATTCCCTTCCCGCGCACTTCTTTAATTTTGCCGCCGTATCTGGTTGCTGCGCGCTCGAGGAATTTGCGGATCGAAAGGGAGTGCTCCTTGATCCGCAGCTCCAGTGTGCCGTCCTCCCAGAAAGCAATCGCCTCCGTCGCTGCCACGAACCCGAGATTATTGCCACGGAACGTTCCATTGTGCTCGCCAGGATTCCAGATGTCATACTCCGGCTTAATAAGCGTAAGCGCCATCGGCAGTCCGTATCCGCCGATAGACTTCGACAGGCAAACAATGTCTGGCCGTATCTCCGCTTCTTCGAAGCTGAAAAACGTGCCCGTGCGACCGCAGCCCATCTGCACATCGTCAACAATAAGAAGCATTTCATGTTCGCGGCAAAGGCTCTCGAGTCTTTGAAGCCATTTTGCGCTGGCCGCGTTCAACCCGCCTTCTCCCTGCATGGTCTCAACGATTACAGCCGCCGGTTTATCGACTCCGCTCCCCGCATCGTTAAGCATCTTCTCCATCAAAAGCGATGTATCGAAGAGCGGCCCCATGTACCCGTCATAAGGGAGGAACGTCGTGCCCGATAGACTAACTCCCGCTCCGCCCCTCTTATAGGCATTGCCTGTGGCAGCCAACGATCCTAGCGACATCCCGTGAAATGCATTCGTAAAGGCAATGACATTCGTCCTTCCGGTAACTTTCCTGGCGATCTTTAGCGCGCTTTCGACGGAGTTTGTTCCGGTAGGACCGGGGAACATGAGCTTGTACGACAGTCCTCTGGGCTTCAAAATCTTATGCTGAAATGTCAGCAGAAAACGTTCCTTCGCTTCCGTTGCCATGTCCAGACTGTGCGTTATGCCGTCGTTCATCATATAGTCAACGATTCGGGATCGAATCTTTTCGTTGTTATGTCCGTAGTTCAACGCGCCGGCGCCTGCGAAAAAATCGATGTATTCGCGCCCTTTTTTGTCCCAAAGCCTGGCTCCCTTCGCTTTGGCGAATACCGTATCAAAGCTTCTGCAGTAGCTCCGAACTTCCGATTCCAATTGTTTGAACACATCCTGATCTATTGAACCGATACGATTAGGTATGGCTGTCATCTATGAATCTCCTCCGTTCGTTGTGATTTGATGCTTGGCAACCCTTCTCGGTCGAACGGACCGATTCGGAACAGCAACTCGTCATCATGACCTTCCGGATTGGGGAATAGACCTGATTCATATTTGCTCGCCATCGTACATTCCGCATTCAGCGACTGAGCCATCCCCAGGAATAAGCTTCTGGACGGAATGTTGTTCGGTCCAATGGTCGCCTCCAGATACCGAATACCTGCATTTTCTTTTCTGTCTGTCAATTCTCGCAATAATTGTCTTCCAACTCCACGGCCTCGAAGTCCGCCATCTACTGTGATCTGCCATACAAATAACGTTTGCTCGTCCGCAGGCTTCCGGAACGCGGATACAAAGCCGACAATTCGATCCTCGGACTGCGCAATACAGCAAGTGTCGCGAAACATGTCGCATAACATCAAGTAGCTATAGGCAGAATTCAAGTCGAGCCCTCCCGAATCCCGGACAAGCCTCCATACTTCGCTCCCGTCCTTCGGCTCGGGTCTGCGATACAGTATCGCAGGCGGTTCTCTTCTTTTCATATTATCTCCTCCTTTACGATTACTTTTACTAGTTGCTTTCAACGGAACCGGCCAAGAAAAGCCTGAAGCCGCTCGCTCCGGGGACAATCGAATATCTCCTCCGGCGTTCCTTGTTCCACGATAAGTCCGTCAGCCCCGAAGACGACGCGATCGGCTACCTCTCTGGCGAATTCCATCTCATGCGTTATGAGCATCATCGCCGTCTCCCGATCCTCCGCGATCTCCTTAATCACTTCGAGGACTTCGCCGACAAGCTCGGGATCCAAGGCCGAGGTCACCTCGTCGAAGACGATGACTTTAGGACGAAGGACTAACGCGCGCGCTATAGCGACACGCTGCTTTTGCCCGCCGGACAGCCTTGAAGGGTATTCGTCCAATTTGGTCGCGAGCCCCACCTTGCCCAGCATCTCGGCGGCGCGTTCCCGTGCTTCGTCCTTGGGTACCTTGAGAACGGATGTGAGCGCAAGCGTAACATTGCGCAGTGCCGTAAGATGCGGGAACAGGTTGAAATGCTGAAACACCATGCCGATTTTTTCGCGCATTCGATGGAGATGCTTCTCATTGGCCCGAACCAATCGCCCCCGTTTGTCTTCCATTTGCCAGAGCTTCTCGCCGTCGATCGTAATAATGCCGCTTGTAGGTTCCTCCAGCGTCATCAGCATGCGGCCAAGCGTGGTTTTGCCTGAGCCGCTCGGACCGATAATGGCAAGCTTCTCTCCTCCGTAGATCGACATATCAATGCCTTTGATCACTTCCAGTTCTCCGAATGTCTTCGTAACGCCTTCATACCGGATGAGAGGTTGCTCCTGAACCTTTGCGGGCGCTTCCTGATCTGGCATGTATATCGAGTTCATTGATCTTTTGCACCTCCTTTTCGGACTATGCTGTCGTTCGGTTTTTGAACCTCTTCTCCAGCCGACTGACCGCAAGGGACAACAGCAAGCTAACGACGATAAACAGTCCGCCCGTAATCGTATAAGGTTCGAATGCGCGGAACGAGATGGAAGTCTCGTTTTTGGTCCGCATGAGCAGCTCGACGAAAGTTATTGCCGATAAAGCGGGCGTTTCTTTAAATATGACAATGAGATAATTGCCCATGATCGGGATAACGGGCGGCATCGCTTGCGGCAATACGATCGAAAACCAGGTTCTTGCTTTCGAGAGATTAAGCGCCGAGGCGGCCTCCCATTGCCCTTTCGGCAGCGCGTCGATGCTTGATCGGAATACCTCCGAGAGATAGCAGGCATAATGCAAGCCCAACCCGATAACGCCTGTCGCGAATGCCGACATGGCAAGAGGTGTCAGCATCGGCAAGCTATAATACAAAAAGAATAGCTGCACAAGAAGCGGCGTGCTGCGGATGAAATCTACGATGCCCGTCGTCAGTACTCTCACAAGTCTGAACCGCGATCTCCCCGCAACGGCGAGAAGAATTCCGACCAACACCGCAAGAGCGAAACCGCATAATGCAGCGCCTAACGTTGCCGGCAGCGCACGCAGCAGCTTTGGCAGCAACTCGTAAACATAGTCCCAATCCCACATGTCCAAGCGTCACCTCCAGCAAGCCAGCTTGCGCTCCAGCAGCCGGACAGACCAAGACACGCAAGACGACATTAAATAATAAATAAGAAGAAGCAATCCGAATATAATCGGTGTATGCGTATAATAGTTATTTCTCAAAATCATGGCCTCGTAGGTCAAATCAGCCATTGTAATAAAATAGACAAGCGAGGTCGACTTCAGCATTTCGATAGACAGATTCCCCATTGGAGGAAGCATCCGCACAAAAGCTTGAGGAAGCACGACGCGGATAAATCTAGTGTACGGACGCAAATTAAGCGCGATGGATGCTTCATATTGTCCCTTTGGAACTGCAAGTATGGAGCTTCTGACTATCTCTCCTCCGTAGGCGCCGATGTTAAGTCCGATCGCAAGCACGGCAGACCATGTCTTGCTGAGCTCCAGTCCGGCGATCGGAAGCGCGAAGTATACCCAGAACAGCAGGACAAGCAGCGACGAAGCTCGAAACAGCTCAATATAACAGCCCGATATCCAACGAATTGGAGTAAGGGCGGACAATCGCCCCATGCCCGATAATGCGGATAAGGAAAACGCCAGAAGTCCTGCAAGAACCGTTATTCTCAAAGTGACGACTGCTCCGTCCACCAAAAAAGGCAGCCACTGTCCGATGGGAACATTCATGGGTTAAGCTTGCGGAGAGCAAAGCTGCGGCGCCGTTACGTCTCCTGGCAGCTCCTGTTCGGTAAATCCGAATTGCTGCAAAATTTGCAGCAGCTCTCCATTCTCTTTCATAGCGTCAAGCTCCGTGTTAAACGCTTCTTGCAAGGAAACGTCATCCAATCGGAATGCGGATGCCCCGTAGCCCCTCACGCTGTTGTCGTCGACCGTCGGCTGTTCGAAATCCATGACTCGCTCCAGGCCCTCGTCTCCCGCTTGATCCAGTCTGGACTGCAGCGCGGGTCCCGTCATTGTCATGGCATCGGCACGACCGGATTGCAACGCGCTTATTGCTGCATCCTGATCCGGCACAATGACCATCTGCGCTTCCGTTACGCCGCTTGCCTCGAGATATCCAATCTCGACCGCTCCCGACATGACCGCTACTTTGGCATCTTTGTTCTCGGCAATTGCTTCGTAGCTTGTTAAATTCAGCGGGTTTCCGGCTTTGACCGCCAGACCTTCCCCGATGCTGTATTCCGGATTGGCGAACAATACCGCTTCGCAACGTTCCGGGTTAATGAACATGCCCGCTGCGATCATATCGAATCGTTTAGCCTGCAAACCGGCAATCAAGCCTGAAAATTCCGTCAATTCAGCCCTCATCTCTTCAATGCCAAGCCGCTTCAAAATCGTTCGCGCAATTTCGACCGCTTCTCCCGTCAGCTCGCCGTTTTCATCTTTGTAAGCGTACGGGTTCTCTCCCGCGAATCCAATCGTTATGTACCCTTGTTCCTTGGCTTTCTCCAAGGTGCTTGCCGCATTTCCGTTACCTGGTTGCCCTCCATCGTTTTTGCCGCTGCTCCCGTTTTCGGAACATGCGGTTAAAAGCAACATTGTCGCCAGGATCAGCATCATCCACTTTTTACGCACGTTGCGTTCCACCAGCCTTTCGCTGCGTTTTTTTCGAACACTTAAAAGGCTAACATGAATCCGGCTGGAGGTCATTTCCATTAATTCGGCATATCCTCTCCTATTTAAAGCTCTCCTAGGTTGAGCGTCGCTGACCCCATGGGTCCTCCCAATTGCTCCCATATCCTGCCCAATCATCCTTTATTCGAACGTTTACTGACATCTTGATCTATGTTATATAATTTAAACTTATAATCAAACAAACTGATTTTCAGATTTTAAATAATCATTTATGTTTATAAATTTAAAATTGACGATGGCTCATAAATTTCCAGGAATAAGGATCGGTCTTTGTCGATATCTATTTCAAACGGGAGTCAAGTTGCGACAAACATTTCGCCAGCGATCTGTTAGCATAGTTCATATGTCGCCTGAGACGCCTAATCATTACAGAGGAGAGTTGCAAATGAAGTTAATTATGAATCAACATTTCCAAAATGAAACGATCGCTTTCGACGGATTTTCGTTTAGTAATTGCACGTTTTCCAATTGTGTTATTCTTATCACGACGCTGGATTTTCACTTCGAATGTTGTTCTTTTTTCGGTTCTACCTTGCATGTAAATCCGGAATTGCCCATATTCGACGTATCCCACCGATTATCTCAATCGGATTACGACTCCGAGACGCGCTGCTATCGGGATGATTACAAATATCCAAGAACGAAGGTAGCTCTTCCATCTGCGACGACCTCATCCGTGTAAGCATACAAAAGAACCTCCGTTCCCGGCATCTGGCGACAGATAAGGGAATCGGAGG
The DNA here is from genome assembly GCF_002165585.1 of Paenibacillus sp. MY03. Classification (NCBI taxonomy): domain Bacteria; kingdom Bacillati; phylum Bacillota; class Bacilli; order Caryophanales; family Paenibacillaceae; genus Paenibacillus; species Paenibacillus sp. MY03. The sequence continues at coordinate 43,846 of NZ_MXQD01000018.1, forward strand.
TTCTTTAATTATGGATAGGATGCGATTGTTCATTTCATTAACGGGCTTTCACGATGATCTTGCGAATGCTTTCGCTGGACAGATGATACTTCCGTTCCAGCTCCGCGACGGTTGCGCCGTTGACATAACATTGCACGATCTCCTTATTGCGTTCCGCAAGCAGCTTGCGGGTGCCGCTAACCTCTCCCCAGCTCGCGCGCTGATTCGCCGGCTTCGGGATATAGATGAGGTCGCCCTGAATATATTTTTGGAGCTCTAATAATAGGCTAGGGGGAAGCACGTCTCTTCCATTTTTGTAGTTCACGTTCAAAATCCTCCTCGAACTGGTCTATACGATTGTAATGCGCCGCTTGGGACGCAGATGGCTGAGCGGCAATACTTGTTTGATTCATGATGCGGAAATCAATCATTGAAATCATCCTCCCTTTCTTCGAATTTGGTTTTTTGCTGATTCCTTTAAAAGGAACCGCCTCGCCTTTCCATTATAAAGAAAATCATTCCATCGCACAATGCGAATCGTTTCCAGAAATTAAGAAGAGGCCTTGGCGGCCTCTTCTGTATCGATGATTCTCTCCGATTACTCGGAGATCACCTCTACGTTGTGATTCAATTGGATCATCTCCTTTCGCGCGTATTTCGTCGGCCCCGACACCTTTATTATAATTCCAAAGAATGGGCATAGGGTAGCGAAAGAACATTTTATAAAGAAACTTTACCAGATTACCCCTTAGCGCCAACAGCTCGCAGCCAGGCATCCGCGATTAACCCATGCCCTGCCGGCGAAGGATGTACGCCATCTCCAGCCCAATACGCGACGCCTGTGGACATGCTGGCTGCAGCAAATAACCCGTCCAGCGGGACGTATAACGTCTTGAATTCCTCAGCCAAGGAACGGACAGCCGTAATCTTTGGATCGAGATCCTCTCTCCAGCCCCTGCGGTCCTCCGGTACCGGCAATACAAACGGTTCAATTAGAATGAGCGAAGCATCCAATGATTCCTTTGTATTTATAATGAGACGGCGGTATCCTTCATAATAGCTCTCAGCGGATGTCGGATTGTTGCTGTCATACTTGCGCCATGTATCGTTGATTCCGATGTAGATGGAAACCATGGTTGGCTTCAAATCCAGACAATCCTCCTGCCAACGTCCTTCCAGATCAACGACACGATTGCCGCTAATGCCGCGATTCAAGAACGTAACGTTCTTTTCCGGATATTTAAATCCGAATTCCGACGCGATCAGATTGGCATATCCAGTTCCCAGACTGCTCCCTACTTCACGATTTCTGCCGCAATCCGTAATGCTGTCCCCCTGGAACAACACGACGGCTTTATTGCCGATAACTGTCATCCTAACTCCCCCAGTCCAATTGATGAATCCATGACAAGCAAATTGTCAAATCCAACAAAATTGTACGCCTAGGGAAGTTCGTTGTCAATGATTGACAACAGGCACGCGCCTAAGGCGCTTTAGCCATTCCGGTAAAGCCACGCCCGCGAGGACGATGGCTACTCCGATCCACTGCAAGAAGCTGACTTCTTCGTGCAAGACAACCGCCGACAACATAACGGCAACCGGAAGCTCCGCTGCACCGAGAATCCCGGCCAAGCCTTCGCCGATATGAGGAATGCCATAAGCGAACAACAACGGCGGAATGAACGCTCCGAAAGCGCCAAGGAGCAATCCATACAACATTAATGGGCTTAATAAATCGCCATTCCATAGAAATTGCGGCGGAAACAGCAAAAATACCAGCAGCATGGCTCCAAGCATCATCCATTTGCTGCGATCCGCAGGCTCTGCATCCGGCACTGCTTTTCCATTAAACAACATAAAGAGCGTATAACTGACGGCCGCCAGCAGTCCCAGCACGATTCCGCCAAGATGAAAGGCCCCAACGCCAGGCTCGGCCAGACCGGCCGCAAGCAACGTACCGCCAAACAGAATCGCCAAAGTCAAATAAACTTTGCGCTCTGGCAGTTTGCGAAGGCGTACCGCTTGAATAAGCACGCCCATCCAGGTGAATTGGAACAGCAGCAGAATGGCGACGGAAGCAGGAATATACCGCAGCGATTCATAATATAACAAGCCCGTTATAGCCGTAGGCAATCCCGCAAGCATCAGCAGCAGTTTTTGTTTGAGCGTTAAAACGGCTTTGGTCCGCATGTTTGTTTGAGGCCCGTTTGCTTGCTGGGTTTTCATGTTCGTTTGCCGTTTAACGGCTTGCTTCTTTCGCATGTTCAGCCAAGCCGACAACGCCCATGTAAGCAGAAAGCCGATCATCATTTGACTGCCAACGACCTCTCCCAGCGTATAACCATGGCCATAAGCCAGGACAACGAATGTGGACAAAATGCCGTAGCTGGCCGCGCCGAGAAACACGGCTACCATATGTTTCATGTTTGTTCCCTCACTTCTCTCCTATTTAATCGACAGAGCGGCAATATGACGCGCGGTAATATTAATTTTGTCCCGATCGTACTGTAGGACAACACGCAAAAAAGCTACGCGCAACGACCGCTGCGCGAACATCAAATACGCAGCTGTGTCGTTATTCGTAGCAAGGAAGTTAGGCTTCCCGTAGAACCCCCGCCCTGTGTCTCAACCGTTATGCGGAGTTATACGAATGAATCATTGCACTCTCACGTTAGCGCATCAGCCGAAGCCGATGACCAAAGCCATTGTCGCATTTTCATGCTTGTCCTGTCAATAGCAGCAGGTTTTAGTCCATCTGGTGGATACGGATCAGATTCGTCGCGCCTGCCTTGCCGCTTGGCACGCCGGCCGAGATAACAACGAAGTCGCCGGATTGCAGAAGCTGCGTGCGAGCCGCGCCTCGGATGGAAGCCTTAAACAGCTCGTCCGTCGAAGGCATCGATTCGCCTTTTACCGGGATAACGCCGCGAACAAGCGTCATCCTTTTCAATACATGATCATGCGCCGTAATGGCGATAATAGGCGATTCGGGACGATACTTGGAGACCATGCGCGCCGTAAATCCGCTCTCGGTCGGCGTTAAAATTGCTTTGGCGTTTAATTGCAGAGACGAGCTGACGACCGCTTGGCTGATGACTTCGGTTATAGATCCGGTAGGCGTCGTTATCCTTGACTTGAATTGCTCCGCGTAATCGATGGTCGATTCCGCGCGTTCCGCGATCATCGCCATCATGCGTACCGATTCCAGCGGGTATTTGCCGGCGGCGGACTCCCCGGATAACATGATCGCGTCCGCTCCCTGAAGAACCGCGTTCGCCACGTCGCTCACTTCCGCTCGCGTCGGTCGAGGATTCACTTGCATGGAATCCAGCATTTGCGTAGCCACGATGACTGGCTTGCCAGCCAAGTTGCACTTCTCGATCATCGTCTTCTGAATCATCGGCACGTCTTCCGCCGGGATTTCGACGCCAAGGTCGCCGCGCGCGACCATAATGCCGTCCGACACTTCGATGATCGCGTCCAAATTATCGACGCCTTCCTCGTTTTCGATTTTCGAAATAATCTGGATGTGGGCCGCTCCGGCATCCTCCAAAAGCTGACGAACTTGCAGCACATCCTCGGCCTTGCGAACGAACGACATCGCGATCATGTCGATGCCTTGCTCGATGCCGAACGCGATATGCCTGATGTCGCGATCCGTCACGCCGGGAAGCGTCGTGCTGATGCCGGGCAGGTTAACGCCTTTGCGGGGCTTAAGCGGACCGCCGTTCATGACGGTACATACGATTTCGGTACCTTTAACTTCTTGAACGATCAGCTCGATCAATCCGTCATCGATCAGAATGCGATTGCCGGGCTGGATGACGCTCGGCATATCCGGATAATTGACGGCAACGCGCGCTCCATTACCCGTAATAGGTTCGCTTGTTAATGTAAGCGTATCTCCCGCTTTCAGCTCGTAGCTGCCCTCTTCCAGCGTACCGATACGAATTTCCGGTCCTTTGATATCCATCATAATAGCCACGATAGCGGATGCTTCGGATGCCGCTTCACGGATCAGTTCAATTCGGCTGCTATGGTCTTCCAGCTCCCCGTGGGCCATGTTAAGCCTCGCTACGGTCATGCCGGACTTCATCATTTCCTTCAGGATCGATATGGAGTTGCTGGACGGACCCATCGTACATACAATCTTCGTCTGACTCATCTTATTCATCCCTCCGTTATTCACTTTCATTATTGTAGAGGATGTAGCGGACATCGTACATGAATTATAGTATGATTAATGAATTATAGTACGACGAGGTGTGTCATGATTGAGTTAATCGACTACGAACTGAACAAAGGGCTTGGCTGGTACACCGAATGCGACGGATCCGATGGTTTCGCCAGATTGGCGGTTATCACATATGGAAAGTGTCTCTATTGGGTGGACGGCGAGAAGTATATGGCGCAGCGCGGCGATTTTGTCTGGCTTCCCCCAGGGGTAACGTTCTATGGCAAAAGCGTACCGACGGTGTTCCACGAAAAGCTTGTCTTCACTCTCGCCCTTGCGGCCAAGGAAGGCGGCAGCTCGCTGCCGCTTTTCCAAACGAGGCAGGTTGTAGCTGCTCAGGCCGGCTGCTACGAGCTTTCCGTAGAGCGGCTCCGTGCCTCATGCGCCGAGTGGGAGGATGACATTCCTTACGCGCGGGTGCGGATGACCGCTGCCGTGATCGAAACGCTCGCTCTATGGTGCAGGGAATTGGATCGCGGCAAGGAATCCGACCTCTCCCTGCAGCATGCCGATAAGATGAAAGCGTACATCCAGGATCATTACCGCGAACGAATCACAAAGGAGACGCTCGGCGACATTATAGACCGGAGTCCCAATCATGCCGCCTCGCTCTTCCGCCGAGTGACGGGACAGACGATCAGCGATTATGTCCACGGAGTTCGGATGAGAACCGCTGCTTATATGCTCCGGGAATCCTTGCTTACAATCGCCGAAATAAGCGACTATCTGGGTTACGCCGATGTCTCCTACTTCCAGCGCATTTTCAAAAGAACCTGGGGCTGTCCTCCATCGCAGTATTTCTCTGAGCGGCGAGTACAGGTATAATAGAGATTCATTTTATTATGGTTTGGGAGAGATGATTAATGACGTTAAACATAAATATTGCTCGTGACAGCTCTCGCGACGGCATTGTTCGCTCCGTCTGTCCCTTCGACTGCCCGGATACATGCGGCTTGCATATTACGATTGAGAATGGCGAGGTCAAGAAAGTAACCGGGGACCCTCTTCACCCCGTCACGAAAGGCGCCATCTGCAACAAGGTTCGACAGCTGCCTGATCGCGTCCACCACCCGGATCGCCTGCTACACCCCTTGCGGCGTGTAGGTCCCAAGGGCACGTTGGACTTTGAGCCGATCACCTGGGAGGAAGCCTATGACGAGATAATCGGCCGAATGCAGCAATTGATTCGCGACTTCGGCGCTCAGTCTATCCTGCCTTATAGCTTCTATGGCAATATGGGCGTACTTAACGCGGAAGGTATGGATCGCCGTTTCTTCCACCGGCTTGGGGCCACCAAACTGGACCGAACCATTTGCAACGTTGCGGGAGCAACCGGCTACAAATACACAATGGGGGGCTCCGTCGGCATCGATCCGGAAGCAACCGTTCATACCAAGCTGTTCCTCCTCTGGGGCTGCAACCTGGTATCCACCAATATGCATCAGACGATGCTTGCCACGGAAGCGCGCAAGCATGGCGCAATCATCGTGCATATCGACGTCCATCGCAATCGGACTTCGACCTGGGCCGACGAATTTGTCCATCTCCGCCCCGGTACCGATGGCGCGCTTGCCATGGGTTTGATGCATATTCTTATCCGTGACGAATTGGTGGACGAGAGCTTCCTTCAAGAGTTTACCATTGGTTACGAGGAGCTTAAGCAAGAAACGCAGTTATACACGCCTCAGTATGTTTCCGAGATTACTGGCGTCCCACCCGAGCGGATTGAGTGGCTGGCCCGATTGTACGGGACGACGACCCCGTCGTTTATCCGGATCGGCAACGGGCTCCAGCATCATGACAACGGCGGCATGATCGTGCGCGCAATCTCCTGTCTTCCTGCCTTGACCGGACAGTGGAAACATCCGGGGGGCGGCGCGATGAAAGGGAACGGCTGGTATTCGCGGATCAACAACGATCGTCTGGAACGGCCGGACTTGTTGCCTGATCCCGATGTCCGCACGGTAAATATGAACCAGCTTGGCGATGTCCTGACAAGGCTAGAGCCGCCTGTTCGAATGTTGTTCGTCTATAACAGCAATCCTGCAATCGTCGCCCCGGATCAATCCAAGGTGAGGGAAGGACTGCTTCGCGAGGATTTATTTACGATTACACATGATTTGTTTTTGACCGACACGTGCAAATACGCGGATCTCGTCCTTCCGGCGACCTCCCATCTCGAGAATCTGGATTTGTATACCTCTTACTGGCATCTCTATCTACAAATTGGCGAGCCTGTTCTTGCCCCTGCCGGGTTAAGCAAATCGAATTTCACCTTGTTCAAGGAGCTGGCGCTTCGCATGGGCTTCGAGCGGGAACTGTTTGATCTGACAGAAGAAGAGATGATTGCGGAGGCGTTAGACGCGGAGTTGAATCCGCTGCTGGAAGGAATCACGGTGGAGGCTTTGAGGGAACATGGATGGATGAAGGCTGGCGGCGGACGCGAGATCCCCTTGAAAGAGCGCATCCCGACGCCGTCAGGGAAAATCGAGCTTTATTCTGACGCGATGCTTAAGAACGGTCTGACTCCCGTTCCAACCTATACCCCCATTCTCGAGGAGACGGACTTTCCGTTCTTGCTGATAACGGGTCCGAATCACAGCTATATCAATTCTACATTCGGCAATCAATCCAAGCTTCAGAAGCTGGAGAAAGCCCCCTTTCTAAATATGAACGAGCAAGATGCGGGATCACTCGGCTTGCTGGACGGCGACCATGTGTTGGTACGCAACAATAGAGGCGAAGCCAAGCTAACTCTGAGGATTGGACAAGATGTGCTGCCTGGCGTTCTGGTCACGCAAGGCCTATGGTGGGATGACGCTGATAAGGGGCGCAGCTCAGTAAACGCTCTTACGCCGCAGCGTCTGGCTGATATGGGCGGCGGAGCTACGTTTTTTTCCAATCGGGTGGAAGTATTGAAGATCTAATAGCTTTGCAATGGACGAATAAAAGGCTGTACAACAGATTTCCATCGAAATCTTGCTGTACAGCCTCTTCATATTCACAGCTAATCGCTACGAACGAAATTCCGGGACCAGGTATGGCGGAGTTTCGCCTTTCAAAGCCGCAACCAAATTTTCCGCAGCTGCTCGAGCCATGACGATTCGGGTCTTTGTCGTTGCCGAGCCAAGATGCGGCAGAACGAGAACATTCGATAGTCTCAACAGCGGATGTCCGCCATCGAGAGGCTCCTGCTTAAACACGTCTAGTCCAGCTCCGCGGATCTTGCCCGTCTCGAGCGCTTCATACAATGCGTCTTCATCGACAGTCGCACCCCTGGATACATTAATGAAAATCGCCGATGATTTCATGCGCGAGAACTGCTCTTGACCCATCATATCCCTGGTCTCTTCTGTTAACGGCGCCAGCATGACGACAAAGTCGGAGGTGGAGAGAAGCGTATTCAGATCGACATATGCGGCTTCGTAACGTTCTTCCGCTTCCGGCTTGCGAGTCCGATTATAATACTGCACGTTCATGTCAAAGCCGAACCGGGCGCGTTTCGCCACGGCTTCGCCGATCCGTCCCATGCCAATGATGCCTATCGTCGCATGGTGTACGTCGACACCGAACAGATTTTCGCCGTCTCCGCGCTTCCAGTTGCCATCGCGAACGTAACGATCCAGCTCCGCCACTCGCCTCGCCGATCCAAGCATTAACGCAAATGCCAAATCCGCTACCGTATCGTCAAGCACGTAAGGAGTATGCGTGCCAATAACTCCCCGCTTCTTCATCGCCCCGATATCAAAATGATTGTAGCCAACCGAAATAGAACTGACGACCTTAAGCTTAGGCGCGGCATTTAATAGCTCCTCGTCGATTCGGCGTCCGGATGTAATAAAGCCATCCGCGTTCGAAAGACGTTGCTGAAGCGCGTCTCTTGTGATGGTATCCCCTTCTGTCCACATATCCAGCTCGCAGTGCTGCGATAGCCATTGCACGACTTCAGGAGCCAGCTGCCGATCTACAAATACTTGAGGTTTCATTCCTTCTCCACTCCCCTATACAAGTTAACATTCATTAACGATTGCAGAACAGTTTAGCTTAGAAAAGATACTTGGTTGAAACTTCCCTCAATAGAACGATGTCGATTAGGACAGGCTAGAAATGTCCCATTGTGAAATCAATGAACATTATGGATGGAGGTCACCTTGACATGAGTCGTCATCGACATCAATCAGTGACAAGCAGGAACTATGCATATGCAGTCAACTCCAAACATGCAGAGAACCAAACCGTTGCATCCGTTTCAAAGAATCGCAATCAGAAGGGACATACGCCGAACAGCCCATCTACAGGCTAACGGCGAACAGATGGAGGCTGCCGAATGGAACGATCCCCCGTTCTGGGGCAGCCTTCCGTTTTTCACCCCCTCATTTCTATTTAGTCTCCAGCAGCTTGACCAGCGCTTCGCTTGCCACCTCAGGCCCCCCGTTAATCCGCTTTAGCGCAAACAAACTGCGATTGTCCCCTTGTCGGATTACGCTAATGCCAGGAGTTGTCGATAATGTGGAGCGATAGCCCTTATCCATCAAAATTTGTTCGGACAGATGCGAGTAATAGCCGAACGGATAAGTAAATATGTTAACCTCATGATTCGGAATTTCCTCTTCGATAAGGCTGGCCAAATACGAGACATCTTTGGCAAATGCTTCGCTATAGGCGCCATTGCTCTCTCCCTCCATCTGCAGCACGCCGCTGCGTACGGATGGATCATCCGGCGATGATTCATGAAGATCGAAGCTATGGTTTTGAATATCGATTACCCCGGAATCCTGCATTTCCCTCGCTTGTTCCCAAGTGAAGTGTGGGTAAAATTGTTTGCCTGGGATCCGGTGCTCGTTACGTCCCACCGACCAGCCGATAATGGAGATCGTAGCATTCATGCCCAGCTCCTTGAGAACAGGATAGGCGTATTCGTAATTGCTGAGATAGCCGTCATCGAACGTAATGGCTACAGGATTGTCAGGTAGCGTTTTCTTTCCGTCCACGTAGTCGATTAAGTCCTGGATCAGCACCGTGTTGTAGCCTGCAGCTTTTACCGCTTCCATGTCGCTTCGGAACTTGGCAGGCGACGTAATTAACGAATTCGGCTCGTACGGGTCGTCGTCGATATGATGATAGATGAGAATCGGTATGGCAACAGATTGTCCGTTCAAGCTAGCGGGACGAGTAAAAGCTTCCTCTGCCCTCTCACGAACATTATCCTTCGTCGTATAGTGGCCGAAATTCGCGGGAACGTACACGTCCGGGTCCTCAAAAATATAACCCAGCATCATGGCGCCTAACGTATTCCTGTAATGCATCGTATCGTAGAAGTAACGCGGATCGCCGCTGACGCCCGAATAACCGCTAAAGTCCCAAAAATCGGTGACCTCCGCGATCTTGGTCCAATACGTCTTAAGCTCCTCCATATCATAGCTTAACAGCTCCTGATCCGCCGTCGCGCCCGTTATAAGCCTAAAGGTGGCTCCGTGTTCCTCCGTATAAGCCTTCATCCGTTTCAACGATTCGACGTTTTTGTCCAGCGCCACCGCCTCCAGCTTGCCGAACGGCGCAAACGCCGCGGCGTTTGCGGTCATATACGTCTCGAGATTGTCGACGGGCTCCGCGTCTCGTTTTATTTTGTTATAGACGCCCGTCTCGGGAATGAACTGCGAGTATTGGAACGGATCGACCGACCGCTGCGCGTACCCCTCCAGCTTGGAATAGCCGTACGTAGGATTGAGCTTCAAGTAGTCCCAGTAAAACTTAAGCTTGGACTCGCCCGACACCTTCGCATGCAGCGATTGCTTGAAGTCCGTCGGCGTTTCGTTAAAGTGGCTGATCTCCTGCAAGCTCATGTGGAGCACGATATTTTTTGGCTTGTACTCGTCGATTAGATAATAGAGCGTCTTTTCGTAATCGTTGAAGTCGCCGCCGTACATCAACATGCTGTAAAAGCTGGCTCCGTCGCCGTAATAGTCGTTCAGGAGCTCCGGAGAGATCGAGCTGGATTTGGACCCCCCGATAATATAAGAATCGTAACGGTCGTGATATTGATCCAGATAGCCGATCTTGGCGACCCTGGGATTATTGACCATGTTGTAGGAGTGCCAGCCCAGCACCTTGTCCCCGAATACGCCGAACGGATCCACGATCATGTTGAACCCTCCGAGCGTGGCAGCCGCGAGCAGCAGCGACGCAAGGAACGCAGTTATCCATCTGCGGAACGTCATGAGGAACACCCCTCTTCTAGAATTGGAAATATAAGAAATTAGATACCGACGTCATCTGCGCCAGCGAAATGCCAAGCATGAACGCGGCTGCGACGGCATGTCTGATCTTCGGTTTGAAGTCGTCCGTCAACTGTTTCGAATTCGGAGTAAAAAACGTGATCGCCATGCCGATAAACAGCAGCGCGAGAATATAGGCATTATTGGCCGCGTAGATGACGAGATGGTCGGCGAAACCGCTAAAGCCAAGGCCTGAATAATCTTTGAGGCTGAACATTTTGCGGAAGACCGCCGTCGCTTCCTTCATATCGTCGGATACGAACAGGATGCGCGTGCCGACAACTCCCGCGAACGTAAGCGCCCACGCCAGGAAAAAGGGCAGCTGCCACTTGTTCCGATACATCATGTGGGACATGCAGACGAACACTCCATTGACGAGACCCCAGATAATAAACTGCCAGCCTGCTCCGTGCCAGAAACCCGAAACAAAAAACGTCATCATGACGGAGAAGTAGAAGTTAAAGCTGCCGCTTCCCTTTCGGTAGAAGCTTCTGAATATGTAATCGGACAGAAACTTCGACAAGGTCATATGCCATCGCTGCCAATATTCGCGGAAATTCCTTGATTTATAGGGCGAATTAAAGTTATGGGGCAGACGGATATTGAACATAAAAGCAAGTCCCAGCGCCATGTCCGCATAACCGGAAAGATCGAAATAATAAGAGATGGTATAGCCAAAGGACGCGCCCCATGCCGCGAACGTATCTCCTGCTCCGACGTCTCCAAAAAATGATGCAGCATAACTCGTAAGCGGATCGGCTAACATAATTTTTTTGGCGCAGCCCATGGCGAACAGAAAAATGCCGAGCATCATATTTACCTTGTTGAATCGCAGGAATCCCTTTTCCTTGTATTGCGGGATCATATCTTCGTGATGGACGATCGGTCCCACGATCAGCTGCGGAAAGAAGGTTATGAACAACAGGAAGTCGATAACAGGCGTTTCCTTCGTTCGCTCTTTGTAACAGTCGACCAGGTAAGCGATAAATTGGAACGTGTAGAACGAGATTCCAAGCGGAAGCACAATCTCCAGCAGCGGGAATGAACCGCCGCTTAGCAGGTTTACATTTTCGATGGCGAAGTTCGCATACTTGTAGTATCCCAGGAATGCGACGTTGAGCACAAGACCCGCCGTGAGCAGCAATCTTTTTGTCCACCTTGCGTTTGCTTTGGCCGCTCTCACGATCAAGCTGCCGATCATGAAATTCAGCATTATATCCGCGATGAACAGGAGCACGAAGGTCCCGCTTCCTTTTGCATAAAAAGCCAATGAAGCCAGCACAAGCCACAGCTTGGCCACATTCTTCCAGCCCAGGCTCGCCAAAACGCGATAGACGAGAAACGTAACCGGAAGAAAGATGAAGATGAACGTATAGGTAGAGAATATCACGCATAACCCTTCTTTCGCCGCGTGTTATTGGATAAATAAACGCATTGCCTCTATAATGGTTTGATCATTCTCACGTGGGGGATGTTCTCCTCCATAAATATATCCGAATCGATTGTGTATCCTGTTTTTTCATAAAAATCCGCTGCTTGCGTCTGTGCATGAAGCTTGGCCTTGGTCAACCCCTGTTCACGCGCGATCGCCTCCAGCTCTTTCATAATTTCTGCGCCGATTCCGGCTTTACGGAACTTCTCCCTTACGCAGATCCGTTCCAGCTTGGCCATCTTGTCCAGACTGCGAACACGCCCCGTACCGGCTGGCTCTCCGTCGTATCGAACGAGCACATGGCTCGACTCTCCTTCATATTCGTCGATTTCCGCTTCATGGGGAACACCTTGTTCTTCGACAAAAACCTCCGTCCGGATGGCAAATGCCTGCTCAAGCTGTTCCTTATGTACCGCTCTCTCGGTTGTTATCATAACAGCGACTCCTTTCGTGATACCTTTATCATTATATAAGGTTTATCGACAATTGCCAAAAGTAAAGTGTCGAATGACGGAGCTCGTTAAAGGCATATTAGACTTTACATTGAAGAAATAATCGAAAAGGCATATAATTACATGTAAATTTACGGTATATGGAGGAGTAATCGTAGCATGCGCAATTTGATCGCATTAATTAAGCAAGGCAACACCTCGTCAGGCATCGCGGCTCTTGGCAATACGGGCCTCGCGGTGATCAAGGCCATCGCAGCTTCCATCAGCGGCAGCGGCACAATGTTCGCTTCCGCCATGCATTCGATCGCGGATGCGGTTAACCAGGGTTTCGTCTTTGCCGGCAGCGTCCTGGCGGAGAAGAAACCGACAAAGCGGTTTCCCACGGGATTCGGCCGCGTAGTCAATCTCTTCTGCATGGTGGCCGTCATCGTGGTGACGATTATGGCGTACGAAACCTTTCACAAAGGCGTTAAGCTGCTAGAGCATCCCGAGGAATCCACCAACTTCTGGCTTAATTTCATTGTCTTGCTGATCGCAATCGGCATTGACGGCGCCATATTGATCAAAGCAATGAAAGAAATCGTCAAAGAAACCCGTTCCGGAGCAAAAGGCATTGGCATTATCTCTTCCGCTGTCCGCAATGCGGGAAGAGCTGCTCCTCCCACCCGCCTTGTATTCTATGAGGATGTCGTCGCTACGCTTGGACAGGCGCTCGCTCTCATAGCGGTTATTCTTGCCGAATTTACGGACTTCAAGCTGCTGGACGGTATCGCCACCGTTCTGATCTCGTTCCTGATGATCGGCGTCGCCTTTAAGGTTGGTTACGACAATATGGTCGGCTTAATCGGGGTTGCAGCTCCCAAGGACGTGGAAGATCGAATCAGCCGCAATATTTTGTCTCAAACGGACGTGACGGATATCGGCAGAATGCGGATCGTTCAGGAAGGCCGCGCGTATCATGTGGAAGCCTATATCGAGTTAAGCAAAGGCTTAAGTCTCGCGCAAGCGACCGCAATCAAACACAAGGTCATCGACAACCTGCTTCGCGATCCCGATATTTCGGATGTTACGATCGGAATCATGGACGACGACGGCGTCATTAGTTGGACGCGGCCTGCAACTGTTGTAGAATAGTAAACAATAAGTCTGCCGCCGAACGAGACGAACGCAGAAAGCTCGTGTTCGTCGAAGTCCAATCATAAGCGAAGCCGACATCCCTCTTCGACGGGTGTCGGCTTTTCGTTTGAGGAGTTGTCTACAGAAGTGAATGCTCGTTGGTTCTCCATTTTTCGCTTGTGCAGCCTCGCGATTGCCGCAGGTATTGCGGCAGGCACCGCCTCCGCACTCTTTCTCTTCATGCTGGAGGAAGCGACTGCGCTGCAGTTCGCCAATCCTTGGTTATTGTGGCTCCTGCCTGCAGGCGGGGCGCTGGTCAGCATCCTCTATATAAAGGTCGGAGGGCAATCGATCAGAGGCAACAACCTGTTGTTCGAACAAGTACATGCGGGCAACGGCGAGGTTCCGTTCCGAATGGCGCCGCTTGTGCTGTTGGGCACGGTTGTAACCCATCTGTTTGGCGGTTCCGCCGGACGCGAAGGAACGGCTGTTCAGATGGGCGGAAGTCTTGCCGGAGCCATCGGCAAGCGGCTTTCGCTTCCCGTAGAGGATAGACGATTGCTGCTTATTTGCGGGATTAGCGCCGGCTTTGGCTCCGTGTTCGGCACTCCGCTCGCCGGTACGGTCTTCAGCATCGAAGTGGCTGCGCCGAAACGCATGCGGTTCCGAGCTTTGATTCCCGCTTTGCTTGCCGGATTTTCAGGTCATTATGTTACGCTTGCCTGGGGAGCGCATCATAGCCATTACAAGATTGGCTCGCTGCCCGAGCTGGATTGGCTCGTAACGGCGCAGGTGACGGCGGCCGCGATACTGTTCGGTATCGTCGCCAAGCTGTTCGTACGGCTTACTTCGTCGCTGAAATGGCTGTTTGCCCGGTATGTTCCTCATCCCGCGGTTCGCCCTATTGTCGGCGGTCTTATTATTATTGCACTCGTATATAGTCTCGGAACGCGCGACTACTTAGGTTTGGGACTTCCGTTGTTAGCGGATTCGTTTGATGGAACTTCAGCTCCTCAAGACTTTGCTTGGAAACTTCTTTTTACATCTCTTACATTAGGAGCCGGCTTCTTTGGAGGCGAGGTCACGCCGCTCTTTGTCATTGGCGGCACGCTCGGCAGCGCATTGGCGCCGCTGTTATCGCTGCCCTCGCCGTTCCTGGCCGCGTTGGGTCTTATCGCCGTCTTTGGAGCCGCATCAAGAGCTCCCCTCGCTTGTTTGTTGCTTGGAGTGGAGCTGTTTGGTCCAGCAGGCATTGCCTACTTCGCCTTGGCATGCGGGATCAGCTACTATGCCGCCTATGGACGAGGTATCTACGAATCCCATGTCCGTCACTACGTCCCGAAACGTTGACGGTACCCGCACTTCCGGCACAGCTCTTCGACGGCTTCCCTGCGCGAGAAGCCGTCGTACAGCTTGACAGCCCGCTCTCCCTCCACAATATCCGCGAACGGACTATTGTGAATATTGCCCAGGTTAATGACTCCCTCCCCATCAAGGCAGCACGGAATGACCGTTCCGTCAATCAGCACGCCAGCCTGATTGCGAAGAGCATGACAGAAACCTTTGCCGTCATCCTCCGGTTCCTTCAGATCGGGCCACTTGAATTCCGGATCCTGATTAAGGTAGATCCTATCCTGGATCTTTACCCCTGTACCCGGCTTAAATTTCTCTTCAATGTGATAGTCGAGACCGTACGCTTCTTCGATCATGGAGAGCAGCTCCCTGTTTTTGTCCCGCTGCTGGTTAACTTCGTTATCCATATCCAGATTCCATAGCCTGTACGATACGATGAGATCGCTCTGGGCTGTCGCCTCGCGTACGAAGTCCAGGATGGCGGCCAGATAGCCGGCTTTATCCTTGGAGCCCGCATGTCCATCGAAGCTGTGAAGCGAGAAATTCATTTGTCGGAGGGCGGGTTTGCCCAGCAACTTGGAACGATTTTTGGAAATCAGCGTCCCGTTCGTCGTAATATTGACCTTGAAGCCCTTCTCATGGCTAATATCCAGCAGCTCGTCCAGCTTGGGATGCAGCAGCGGCTCCCCTTTGACATGGAAATAAATATAGTCGGTAAAGGGTTTTATTTGATCCAGCGTTTTAATAAAATCCTCCACCGAAATAAACCCTTTCGCCCGCTGAGTAGGCGGACAGAAGTGGCAGGATAAATTGCATATACTCGTTGTTTCGATATAGAACTTCTTAAATCGTTTCATGAACTGAGCCCCATCTATTTAGAATTAGAAACCTTCCGGCAGAAATCGTTCCCTAACTTCCTTGGTTGGCAGCAAACATTGCTCCGACTTGCCGAACCAGCGGTATCTGTTGCGTGCGATGAACCGATAGACGGCATCCCGGATTGGCGCGGGTATGACGATCAGCGCGTAAGCCAGCGAACGCCAGCCGCCAAGTCCCTTCCATACCCGGAGAGCTGCTCCCGACCGGTTGTAGTAACGGCCGTTAACGGCAAGGATGAAAGAATCGAAATCATCCATGTCCCCGTCCCCGCCATCATTCATTGCCTTGAGAATCGACCGGCCAGCGGGAGACTGCAACGCAGCGAATCGGAAGCGGGCGCGGGAATCGCGCTTTACCAAATAACGAACAATATCTTGACACAGGTAGCAGTGGCCGTCAATCAAGATGACAGGCTGTTCGATCCGCCGCTCCTTCTTATTTTGTTCATCATTCTCCAATTCTCTCGCCTACTTTCCTCCAGCAGCTTCCCTCATCCTATCATAGATTCGGCATTCTTGCACTTGACCATGCCGGGCATCCTGTACTATAATCAAACGAACCGAATATGGCAAAGGGATTCTAGGGTTCCGCGGCGCTCGCGCCGGACTGGTCCGAGGGAATCCGCGCGATAGCCGTTCTATTGCGAATGACACGGAGGGACAAAAGCCCGGGAGATATCGATACGATATTTCCCGGGTTTTTTTTGTTGTGATGCCCGCCACGGATTGTTTGCGCCCGCAAATGCCATGCTAGGTTTAACAAAAACGGAGAGGAGCAGATCTACATGTCTTCATCTAACAACAAATATTGGTTTATCGTCGTCATCGCTGCTTGTTTCGAGGTTATTTGGGTCATCGGCTTAAAACACGCGGACAGCGTATGGGAGTGGATTGTAACCGGGGTGGCTATCGTAGTCAGCTTTGGCTTGCTCATTTACTCCTCCAGGATATTGCCAACGAGCACCGTCTATGCGGTCTTTGTGGGATTAGGAACCGCCGGCAGCGTCATCGCGGAGATGACCGTATTCGGCGTACCGTTTAATTGGGGCAAGATCGCCTTTATTTCCTTGTTGTTAACCGGCGTAATCGGACTCAAGCTGGTTACGCATGAACGCGAAGGAGGAACATCGTCATGAGCTGGTTGTTCGTCATTTTAGCAGGAATGCTGGAAGTCGTTGGAGTCGTTGGCATCTCGGAGCTGAACAAGCGTGTATCTGCCCGAAGTATCCTCATGCTGGGCGGAGGCTTCCTTGCCAGCTTCATATTTATGTCGCTTGCCATGAAGGACCTGCCCATGGGCACGGTATATGCGGTTTGGACCGGCATCGGAACGGTGGGAAGCGCGTTAGTCGGCATCCTGTTCTACAAGGAGCCCCGAACGCCGCTTAGGCTCTTTTTTATGGCCCTCGTGCTTGCCAGCGTAATCGGACTCAAATTAATCGGCTAGGCTGTTCTTGAACAGACAACACCCCTTTCTACGGAGTAAACCTTCGAGAAAGGGGTGTTGTTGTTTCCTTATTGAGCTGTTAGAAATCGTTTTTTGGCTTGCGCGGCTGCGACTTCGCCTTGTTCTGAACCGGAGGAAGATGTCTCATGCTGCGGAGCATCGGCCCTTTGCAGATGGGACATTGCTGCTCTGTCGCTGCCGCGAATTCATCGCGTACCCACGCTTTGCATTCGGTATTTTTACATTTCCATATTTTTGTAGGTTTTAAGTTCGGTTTTGTACCGTCGCTTGTTGTCGTCACGTGAGTATCTAGTTCCTTTCTTTCGCCAAAAAATGCATGATGCTGTGATTTATGAAGATAAGTATACCGGAATGGCGCAAACAGGCTTGGAAGCCTCCGTTGAATGTCCCGTCCAAGTAAGCGTCCCTTGTTCCTTGTCCACCAGATAGGTGACGAGATTATTGCCGTCGCGGTTGGCCGCGATCAAATAATTGCCGTTCGGAGTTAAAGCAAAATGACGCGGATGGCCGCCTTCCGTCGAGATATGCTGAATAACCTTTAGCTCGCCGCTGCCTTCCTGTACTTGGTAGCCGACGATACTGTCATGTCCGCGGTTTGAGCCATACACATACCTGCCATCGCCCGAAATCGTAATTTCCGCGCAGCCGTTCTCTCCTTCAAACTCTTTAGGCAATGTGCTGATTGTCTGAATCTCGCTTAACACGCCGTTCTCCGCGTCATATCGAAATGCCGTTACCGTTGAATCCAGTTCATTAATGACATAGGCGAATTCGCCGCCGGGATGGAACACGAAGTGCCGTGGACCCCCTCCGGTACGAATGACCGTTTCATTGTGGTGGATCAACTTGCCTTGCTCGTCATCCAGGCGGTAAGCAACAATGCGATCAAGCCCCAGATCCTGCACGAACAGGTAACGCCCATCGGGACTATAGAAGCTGGAATGCGGGTGAGGCTTGTCCTGCGGATCTACGCCCGTGCTCGCTCCGACATGCTGGACAGTGTCCAAAACAGCGCCGATCGTCCCGTCTTCTCCGATGGCGGACAATCCAATCATGCCGCCGTGATAGCTCGTTACAGTCAGAAAGCGGCTTTCGCGGTCACGCTGAATATGACATGTCGTATTGGCTGCCATCTCGGCGCGATTAAGCTCCGTAAGCTCGCCCGTTTCCTTATCGATAGCAAACGAGACGCCAATCCCGACTTTATTGCCCGATTCCTTCGTAATGTCCGCGATCGCATAGAGACGGCCGCGAGCGGCATCCACGTTTAAGAAGGTCGGATTGCGCAGACCCGCGTATTCGTGCTTCAGCGTCAAGCTGCCGCTCTTTTCGTCCAGCGTATACACCTTGACGCCGTTATCCTCCTGGTTAGCGTAAGAACCGACAAAAACGTACAATGGGCTTTCTTGCGTAGACATGTCTGTATCCTCTCCCTGCTGCCGTGATCTATTTTGTGCAAGCGGCCCCGGTTCCATACCGCAAGCTTGTTTGCTACTTCAGGACTTCTCGGCCCAAGCTTTTTTTAACGTCTCCAGGAAAACTTCCGGCGGCTGGGCACCAGACACCGCATATTTGCGATCGATGACAAAAAATGGCACGCCGCGAATGCCAAGCCGGCTGCCTTCCTGCTCCTGCGCCCGGACGGAATCCGCATAGCTGTCGGATTGAAGCACTGCCAGCGCCGCGTCCTTGTCAAGTCCGACCTCGTCTGCAAGCGCAGCGAGCTGTTCTGGATTATCGATGTTCAAGTTGTCCGTAAAATAAGCTTTAAGCAGGCGCTCGGACATGGCTGCTCCCTTGCCTTGCTCCTCGGCGTAATGTGCCAGCCTGTGCGCGTTAAACGTATTAAGCGACAATGCGCCATCCAGGCGGAACGTCAGTCCGACGGCTGCCGCTTGTTGAACGACGCCATCGCCAGTCGACTTCGCTTGTTCCAGGCTCATCCCGTATTTGCGCGATAGCATTTCATGGGTAGTCATGCCGAGGGAAGAATCCGTACTTGGATCCAGCTCGAAGCTTCGCAGCTCTGTAACAACGCTGTCCTTGTGCTCGAAGCTGGCAAGCGCGCTTTCGAACTTTCTTTTGCCAATATAGCAGAACGGACATACATAATCCGACCATATTTCGACCTTCATCTTGCACCTCCCAGTTATGTACCGATCTATTATAGCATGTCTTCACAAAAAAAAGCATGTCGATGGAAGCAGCAACATGCTGCTCCACGATCATGCTTTATCTATTAGACAGCAAAGATGTGACGGCCGATCTTGCCAATCTGCTTGCGGGACCAGATCCAGGATGATGTTGCCGTATCCGGGTTGAAATAATACAACGCTCCGCCTGACGGATCGTAGCCGCGTACGGCGTCCAGCGCCGCCTTATATGCTGTCGTATCCGGCTTCATGTAATATTGACCGTCGTCCACTGCGGTAAATGCGCGCGGCTGCTCGATCACGTCTTTTACCGTATCCGGGAAGCTGGCATGAGCCACTCGGTTCATGACGACCGCGCCGACTGCTACCTGCCCCACGTACGGTTCTCCTCTCGCTTCGCCGTATATAATTCGCGCAAGCAAGTCAAGCTCGTGTCTGTTGACCGATACCTTCTTAAGCATCTTCCATGTCGCAGGTCCAGCGATTCCGTCCGCTTTCAAACCGTAATCCCTCTGGAACAGCAGCACGGAATGGCGGGTAACTCCGCCGTAGTAAGAGGTGAGTCCTTCATTGAAGTAACCTAACGTCTTGAGTCTATATTGGAGATCCGGCACATCCGCGCCAGTGGATCCATATTGTAAAGTGGCCGGTGCCGCCGCCGAAGCCGGCTGCATCACAGTCCCTAACGTCAATGCAAGCAGGACGGCGACCATGGCGCCGATTCTAAGTTTGTTTATCATCTTGGCATCATGCCTCCTCTTCCGATTATCGCCAGCTAATGCTAGCAAGCGACTCGTAAGAGTGTAACATAGCCCCGGCTGGAATGTAACCGATCTGCAGAAATTACAAATAATTGCTATTTCTTTAAAATACTCGTCCATGTAAGTCTCCGAGCCTGTTGTCCCCGGCTGTTGCCGTTGTTACAATAAGAACATAGAGTCGGCATATAAGCCGACCAGGCTTTGGTACAGGAGGCGTTAGTGCATGAACCTGCTTAAGCAGAAGGACCGTGAGGAGCTTGATGCCAAGCTTCCATCTATGCCTTGGTATATCGAGCAATTTATCGCTTATAAGCTTCCCGATTTGTCCCCTTCCTCTCTCCTCGAGTATGTAAGGGATTACGAAACATTTATGAAGTGGCTGATGGCGGAAGGATTGACGGAGGCATCTTCTTACCGCGAAGTCAAGCTGACTGAGCTGGAGGTGCTTAAGATGGAGAGCATCGACAACTACCGGATGTTTCTTTCGACGCACAAGCCGGAGCGCAATAATCGAACGACGATCTCGCGCAAGCTCTCGTCCCTTCGCTCTCTCTTTCATTATTTGAGCCAAATCGCGGAGGATGACGACTTCTATCCTTTGCTAAAGCGTAATGTTATGGCCAAAGTTACGATCAAACGGACGCATAAGCCCAAGGACACGGCGGCCAAGCTGGAGGGCAAGCTGCTGCAAGAGGAAGAGATAGC
This sequence comes from Paenibacillus sp. MY03, assembly GCF_002165585.1. Classification (NCBI taxonomy): domain Bacteria; kingdom Bacillati; phylum Bacillota; class Bacilli; order Caryophanales; family Paenibacillaceae; genus Paenibacillus; species Paenibacillus sp. MY03. Next base: position 64,652 of record NZ_MXQD01000018.1, read on the forward strand.
GGAATTTATGGCTTACGTTAAGGTCCATTACGGCACGGACGTAGCAGACAATAAACAAGCCTCCCATTCGTTTCAGCTAAATAGCGTTCGCGATGCTTGCATCATTAGTTTTATCCTTCATTCCGGACTGCGCGTATCCGAGGTCGTCAACTTGAACGTGGACGATATCGACTTAAAAAAGAAGCTTTGTTATGTTTTTCGCAAGGGCAAGAACGACGATACCTTTAAGACGCCCGTATACTTCCGTCAGGAAGCCGTCGAAGACCTGACTGCGTATATCGCCATTAGGGAAACCAGATACAAGTCGCCGCGCAAGGAGAAAGCGCTGTTCCTCGCCATCGCTAACGGCAAAAATGAAGGCTCCCGCATGACGAAACGCGCGATTCAGGCCATGGTGATCAAGTATGCCAAGCGATTCGGCAAGCCCTATCTCTCCGTACATAAACTCAGACATTCGTTTGCGACGGACTATTATTTGCAAAACGATATCTACAAGACGCAGGAGCAGCTCGGACATGCTTCTCCCGAGACGACGCAAATCTATGCGCATCTGACGGATAAAACAATGGCGGAAGCCATCGACAGAAGACAAAAAGAGGGCAAGCCGGATTGACGCCTCCCAGCGTCTCCCGCTTGCCCTTTATGTTGGATCTCCCTTTTTATCCGCTGACGGCTTTATTGTCCGGCTGCGAACTATAGTTCCATATCGACAGGCGTAATGCCTTCTTCAACGGCGAATTCGAAATCCTCGATGTCGTATACCTGTACCGGCACTTCCGCATCGATAAGCTTATCTTGAAATTCGAATTGATCGGACAACAGCGGAACGTTAAGCTTGAGGCTGGAAAGCAGCAATTCCGTCTCGACGGGGTCGAAAATCTCCCCATATTGCGCGTTGTCCACGGCATTGACGATTGTAAATTGGATACTGTCGTTCAGCAGCAACGGAGCGCTCTCTCTCCACGGCACCTGCAAAGCCTTTTCGATCTTCTTCCGATTCAGGGAATCCTCGAAGAATGCAATAAGTTCATTAATTTTGGCCTTGACGTGCGCATCATCATCCGGGTCATCCATGACGGGCTCCTGGCTATCTCTCATATCGTAAAGCTCCGCAATCGATGTATATGGAATGACATAATCAACGGGACGACTCGGGACGAGCAGATGGCCATACGTGGCTACCATTACTGCTTCGATTACAAACCGTCGTTGCATGGCTTCTCCCCCTGTAAGATCTTGTTGGTGGTTTACTTAAGCGTTTCCTCCTATTATACAATATTCCGTAGGCTGTACAAGACAGACATTCGCCAAATTTGCCATTGCCGAAGCTTCGGGGGTAATATAGAGGAATATGTTTGCACCTGTTCTAATGTAAAGTTAGTTTATCATTCAGGAGGATCGGCATCATGTCATTGGAATCAGCCATAATAATTGGGGCGGGGCCTTGCGGACTGGCGGCTGCCATCGAGCTGCAGCAAGCGGGCCTGAACCCGCTTGTCATCGAGAAACGTAATATCGCGTTCTCCATCTCCCAATACCCTACGTACATGAATTTCTTCAGCACGGCGGACAGGCTGGAGATCGGCAATATTCCGTTTACGTCCGCCAACGAGAAACCTTCGCGGATCGAAGCTCTGCACTACTATCGAACTGCCGCACAGCGTCATGGGCTGCGTATCCGGCCTTACGAAACGATCACTTCCATCGAACGCAGGGAGGACGGCAGCTTCGTACTGGGAGGACATGACCGCCACGGAGATGCATTGTCCTACGAAAGCAAAAACGTCATCATTGCGACCGGCTACTTCGATCATCCCAATATGATAGGCATTCCCGGCGAAACATCGGAAAAAGTGAGCCATTTTTTCCGCGAAGCGCATCCCTATATCGGCATGGAGGTTGCGATCATCGGCGGACGCAACTCTGCCATCGATGCCGCGCTTGAACTGGAGCGGGTCGGCGCCAGAGTCACGATCGTGTACCGCGGCGAGGACTATTCTCGAAGCATCAAGCCCTGGGTACGGCCTACCATCGAGAACAAAGTAAACAATGGCGCCATTGTTATGAAATTTAATTCCCGAGTCGTCGAGATTACTCCACGCGCGGTTATCATCGAATCTCCCGAAGGCATAACGGAGCTTCCTAACGATTTCGTGCTTGCTCTCACAGGCTTCCATCCGGACCGCCAATTTCTGACCGCTTCAGGCATAACGATGGAAGACGAAGGTTACCCGACGTTCAACGAAGACACGATGGAGAGCAATGTACCTGGAATCTACCTTGCCGGCGTAGTGGCCTCCAGACATGAGGCGAACGAAATTTTTATCGAATCGGGACGTTTCCACGGGCAAAAGATCGTTGAGGATATAAGAAGCAAATTATAAGCTTGCTTATAGAGGATATTCACTCACTTATAATCACTGCTTTGCTGCCAAAGTTGCAAAAGGACCTCGCATTCCACCATGTCGTGGATTTCGAGGTCCTTTGAATTGAGCATCTTTAATCCCGGGATTTTTTTCGTCTGCTTCCCGAAGCGCGTTCGGCGGAAATTTGTTCCTCCACCCAACGACGATGCCCTTCGAGCTGTTCCTCGCCTGGTTGAGCTTCTCCATATCTCACAGAAGCATATCCTCGGACAAACTCCTCGCCTCCCGGCCTTTCGCCGTCGCCGCCTCTCCACTGCGCCAAGTCATGCGCAACCTCTTGCGGCGTGAGATAAGGCTGCGGCTCGTAGCCTTGGCGCATACTCCCTCGCAGCCATCTGCGATACAACCAACGCATCCGCTCTTTTCCCTCCGAAATCTCATCCCAGCCTGGCTCGGAATCGCCTTTGGCGCCACGGCGAGACTTCAGCTTGTCAGCCATCCGGTCTCTCCATTTGGTTAATGACATTAAGCTCTCGATCTCATCTGTATATGCTCCTTCGTCTTGGCTTATAGAAGACTGTCTTTGAAGCAGCCTGTCCAGCCAATTCCTGCCTATAACAGCTAACCGCTTAACCAGCCAATATAACAAGAATAGAGCTGCGGCTATGATCAAAATCGTGACGACAATCTTGACGATTTGCTCCAGCCATACCAGCCATTGAGCGGGCTCGCCTCTCTCCATCGGCGGCATCTCAGGCTGTTGCTGCGGCGGCTGATCCGGAGGGGGCTGCGGCGGCTCCTCTCCGTTGCCCAGCCTGGCAAACAAACCTCTTAGCCCTGCCAATACAGTGTCCTCAATCCATTGCTGGATTTGCCGAAAAGTCGCAAGCACAAGCATAAAAACGGATAAGGCTACTAGCAGCCACCTATTGCGCCGACGCGCCTCGACCAGCGTCCTGGACTTGGAACCGTCCACGGACTCCTTCGACAGATGGCGGTCATTCAGGATGTACAACCCCAAAAGGACAGCTATAATGCCGCATAACGCCAAGACGATTCGCAGATCCGCAAGCTCATGAAGGAACCAATAAGAAAAAGGAATACACAACATATAAGCCAGTACTCCGACGCCCATCTTCACCGTATGGAACGACTCCGCCCAGCCCTTTCGGATCATGGCGGCTCCTTGCTCAGCCATGCAGATGCCGCAAACGATGGCCGCGATCCATAACTTGTAATCGCTAAAGCCCCCGCCAAGTCCGCCAATTACAAGGCCCGTACTGGCGGCTAAAACAAGCGAGATTAACCAACGCGACGCAATACGCATGACGGGACGGCGATCCGCAATCGCAGCAGCGACAACATATACAGCGAGCAACAACAGGCACCAAAGGATGATGAACGCTGAGGGGATGAGATACAGCCCAGCCGTCAGCCAGATCGGCATAAAAAACAATAGCTCGGCCAGCCCCTTGGCCACGTTCTTGAGAAGGAAATTCGATGATCGCCATTCGTTCATGCGCCAGCCCTTCCTTCCTGCAACGAGTCGCCATCTGCCAACGCCTTGGCGGATGGCAAAGTCCATACGGAGACGGCATGTCCAAGTCCGCGCAGACGTTCCGACTCACGCTCCAGCTCGTCATTCCAATAGGCGGATATAATGAGCAGGTCGAGGCCATTATAGCCGACTCCCGTTTCCTGCGCGAGCAGCGTACGGAACGGCTCTGTCCGCTCCAGCTTCAGCCTTGCCATCGTATCCAGCAGAATGTTCATCTGATCATGCCCGCTTCTGGGGAGTACGCGAACGGAGTCTATTTCGCCCACCTTGGCCATATTCGCCGCGAAACCGACTTCCATGCCTTCATTAATTACCGCCAGCGCCGCTCCTGCCGCCCATTCGATGCCCAGCTCGATTAGGGCCTCGTTCGTCACCGTCCGCCACATGGATTCTCCGTCTTCTACATTCACGTAGATCATCAGCGTCCGGCTCGCCGTGTAAGCGTATTGATGGACTTGCAGACTGCCCGAGCGGGCCGTTGCCTTCCAGTTGACCTGACGATAGGAATCGCCGGGCTGGTAAGCTCGGGCTCCCGCTACGACAAATGGATCAGGGACGATAAATCGTCTAACCTCCGTCTCGCCTTGCCAGCTATGATGCGGCAGCTCATGCACGGGAACGTCCGCGGCTTTGGGATATACGAGAAGCTCGCCTTGCAAGTGGATCTGCTGGGAGACGCCAATGCTCCCGAACAGATCTCCACCCGTCATCGTAATCGAACTGAGGGTATACACACCTCTGCGGACAGGCGTCAAGCGATGCGTGCGCCTCAGCTTCGTATAGGGCGCAAGACTGAAGAAGCTGCGATGATTCTGGTAATGCTGGCCGCTGCTGACGGCGAAGTTGTCTCCGCCCCGGAACTTCAGATGAGCCGACAATTGCGATTCCGCCCTCAGCCATGGGACGGGGAGCCACTTCTCATTCGACAATTCCTCGATCAGCTCGATCTCGTCGCCGCGCACGCATGTGTTCTTCTGGAACCGTCTAGTATACTTCAAGTTTCTAAGCGAATAACGGCGGAATAACACGCCCTGCACGTATATAATAAGAGCGGCAGTCAACAGGAACCAGAAAAAAATCATGCCGTCAACCTACGGTCAGCCCGGCTTCCGCCGGCACTTCCGTTCCCTTGATGATATCTTCGATAATCCGCTCGGCTTCTCCTTGAGCCCCTCTTGCCATTCCGCGCAGCGATAATCGATGGCACATCACCGGTTTAGCCATTGCTTTTACATCATCAGGCGCGACGAAGTCCCTGCCTTTGAGAACGGCATGCACCTGAGCAGCGCGCAGAAGCGCTTGACTGCCACGCGGACTGACTCCGATCGCCACATCCTCCCGTCCCCGTGTACGCTCAACCAGCTGCAGCAAGTATCGGAGCACGTCGTCGTGAATCGGAACCGTCGCATATGCGCGCTGTGCCGCTTCAATCTCGGCTGAGCCTGCAATGGCTTCCAATCGGGCAAGCGGATCCTCCGACTTGAATCGCTTTAGCAACGCCATGCCTTCGTCCTGACTCGGATAGCCCATCCTCACCTTGAACAAGAAGCGGTCGAGCTGCGCCTCGGGCAGCGGGAACGTGCCTTGATGCTCGACGGGATTCTGCGTTGCGATGACCATAAACGGACGATCCAGCGTTTTCGTCTCTCCGTCAATGCTCACCTGTCTCTCTTCCATACATTCCAGCAAGCTGGACTGCGTGCGTGGCGTCGCACGGTTAATTTCGTCCGCCAGCAGCAAATTCGTAAAAAGCGGGCCGGCTCGGAAGACGAAGTCGTTCCGCTTCTGATCATAGAAATGAATGCCGCTGAGATCGGATGGCAGCAAATCCGGCGTAAATTGTATCCGTTTGAAGTCGAGCGACAACGATTTTGCGAACGACTTGGCCAGCATGGTTTTGCCGGTGCCCGGCACGTCCTCCAGCAGTACATGACCGGAGGTGATCAATCCGATCAGCAGCAGATCAATCACATCCTCCTTGCCTACGATTACTTTCCCGATATTCGTCTTCACATCTTGCGTCAGCGTCCTGATGAAATCATATGACATCCATTCCACAGTCCCTTCTTGTTATTGACCTTGCCCTGCCCGCTCCTGCTGAAGCTTGCGGAGATCGCTCCAACGGATCATAATAACCCCTTCGTCCTTCAGATGCCGCTTGATCTCCTCATCCCGGAAAATATCGTACTCCATCACCCGCTTCGCAGGCTCCAGATGGAAGACGTTCAATTCTTCGTTAGCAACGGAAGGATGGATGATCAGCTCGGTTACGCCCGGCTGCAATCCCGACAATAAGGCTTTCATCGACGACTTGAAGCCGTCGTAGGTTTCATTCTCCTCCAGGCGGAAAGGCAGTCCCACCAAATAATCGAGAATGACCACGCCTTTGGAATCCGCGAGCGCTGCTACTTGCCTGGCCTGTTCCTCCACATGCGGCGGAGCGACCTGTCCAGGCTCCGTCGTCACAAATCTCGGGAGGCGGAACGGCAGGCCGTACGCCGCGCATACGTCCAGCACTTGCGACATAAAGTGTTTGCCTGTCTGCAGGCCGTACAGACTGCCCATATGATTGTCCGCATGGGAAGGCTGCATGCCCAGAGCTATCGCGCGTTCGACTTGATTTATCAACTCGATTTTCACTTGCTCGCCATCGGCATGCTCCTCGAACGACTTGGAATCGGCATGGAAATATCCTTCCTTCGTTACGAGCGAGGATACATCCGCATTAGTCGTAACAGGTCCCCACTTATAAGGCCCCCACTCGCTTGTGAAGGTAAAGTGGATGCCAACATCCAGATTCGGACGTTCGGCACTCCATAACGCAGCCTCTCTCGCCCAGGCACACGGCGTCATCAAAGTAGCCGAGCTGATATCGCCCGATTCCAACAAAGCCTGAGCCGCTATGTTCACAGAATGGTTTAGACCGTAATCGTCTGCATTTACTAACAGCAATCGGTCAGATTCCTTATATCCTAACGCTTGTGCAAGACTCATTCCTGATTCCTCCTAAGTAGTGTGAGTTCAAAAATCAAGAGGGTTAAACGCAAGCCATTCGCAACCAAAAGCGCAGTTGTCCACTATGTCCGCCAATACTTCCGGACCGTCCAGACCATCGCGGTAACGAACGGCGAAGTGAAGCGCTACGTCGAGCAAACGCAGCTTCATTAGCGTCGGAAGCAGATTCCTCTCTTCGGAGGTGAGAGGGACCGCGGTCTGGAAGGCCCGCGCGGCGAGCTCCAACCGTTCCTTGCTTCCTATCGCCAACTCCGGCTTCAGCAGATCAACCAGAAGGACGGCAAGCTCCATGGCACGGCAATCCATCGTGACGAATTCGAAGTCGAGAATGCCTGAGATGGCGTCCCCGATGCTCAGTGCGTTTCCGAAGCAAATGTCGCCATGAATCCATTGCTGCGGCAATTGGGCCACGCTCATGCAAGCCTGAAGCGCGCGTTCCCTTTCTTTTTGCAAATATTCCAGCTTCGGGATCCGTTCGGCAATGCCGGCATCGCTGTCAGCAAGTCCGAGGAGCGAAGCCTTGTCCATGGAGGCATATGTCTCTGCCAAATCATAATAGGGGCTGTACCCGGAAACTGCTTTTAATTTAATGCCGCTAAGGATTCGGCTCAGCTCGCCGCATGCCGCTCCAAGCGCCTTCACGTGGGCACTTTTCTCTGGCGAGGGACGTTCTCCTTCTATGTAGGTAAACAGGCAAGCAAGCTTGCCGTCCGGTAGTTCCGTTATTGTACTTCCATCCAGATTGAAGACAGGACTCGGGATCCGGAACGTTAAATACTTGTTCGAAAGCGCCTTCAACATGTCATGCTCCAGACGAACGGTATCCGCGTCGCCATGGTTGTTATAGAGTCTGAGCACGTATTTGTCCATGCCGCAGCTGATGATTCGTGTCGTATTGTTCATGCCGCTGACAGCGGCAGGTTCCGTGTGATACGGACCTTGCCAGCCATATCGCGACGCTGCGTCTGCCGCTTGTTGTTCAATGTCGGACACCATGCTTCTCCTCTCCGCTCGGGTAACGTTATGCTCCGCCGCGAAGCTTGTCCAGCCGCTTGCCCAGCTGCTCTTGCCAGCTGGCAGCCAGCTCTTTCGCGCTCAGCAGCTTCAGGATGGCGGACTCGTTATCCTTTTGATGATACATGATGACATTCGCCTCCATGACGGTAATTCCGGCAGGATGGCGATCTGCGACCATAAGCTTCTCTCCGGCAGCTAAATATCCTTCCTTGAGCACTCGGAAATAAAAGCCCGAGTAACCCGTCTGCTGTACTCGTGCAGGCAGCTCAGGGAGCTCATTGCGAATTCCCAGCTTGTAACAAGGCTGCCTCGGCTGGCTAACCTGCAGCAGAACTTCGCCTGCCGCTACAATATCGCCAATGCAGAGCTCCTGTTCCGTCCAGGGTCCGATCGTCAGATTTTCTCCGAAGGCTCCTGGCAGGAATGGCCGACCGAATTCGGACTCCCAGTAAGGATATCGGGCCGCGCTGTATACGCATATCGCTTTGTCCGGTCCTCCATGGTTGATCAAGTCGCCTTGACCATCCCCCTCCAGGCCATTTGTACCTGCAAATACCGCATCCGTTGTTGATGCCTTGAAGATGCCGCTGAGCACCTCCTTGGCGCCGTGGGCAATAAGGACGGGTTTCCCGACCTGCAGCGATAAGATGGCAGGCGTGACCGCCGTATGTACCATGCAACTGCCCCTCCTCGTATCTGTTCTATCCTTCTTATTATACGCCCAGGAGGGAGATCATGGCAAAAACTCGTTTATTTCCCGACCAAGCCTGCCACCTTCATAACTTCTCCCTTTTCGACACGTTCTCCTCCCATTATTGGACGGCGCTGTCGAAACAATCTTCATTCTGTAAAAACTTGCGCTTCCCCGGGAAATGATTATTATAAACAGACTTTCATTTCCCAACCTTCCCCTTCCATTTCCCGTTACTCTCTTCCCTGTCATAATTGTCTGAACATTCTCAAGATTCTTATGTCGACGTGATATTAATCCCGACTAACCGTCTCAATGGCTTGACGGCTGCTTAACCGCAATTAAACTGGCGCCCGCAGCAGTCCCTGCAAGCATGACGACTGCAGCAACGATACCTCCAAACGAATGAACGATACCCGCTGTCAAAATAGCGCTGAATACGAGCCAGACCATCGCCACCAGGCGGATGACTTGCCCCCAATTGCCCAAATGCCAAGGAGGCGGCGGATCGCCGGCCCCATGTCGCGATTTAAATGCCTCTTTCGTCATCCGGCGCTTGGCCGCCCCAGCCTTTCGATCCGCTTGCCATCTCAGGCCGATCGGGATAACGGCTGCTAGATGCAATAAGACAATCGAAGCCGAGACAAGGGCCATAAAGCTCTCGTTCGCTTGCCATACAACTGTACTGACAAGCAGCAAGATGGCCGCCGTTGCGGCAAACCAAATCGCGTACAGGGGCGCGTTTCGTCGATAGGAGTACATCGACAGCCTGCTGCTGAACGGGATCGCTCCATCCCTCGCCAAGCTAAACGCGACTCTGGAGCAAGACGTCATTGTTTGCAGACCGCTCTGCCACAAAGAGAGGAGAATTAGCGCCGGGAGCAGGTAAGAGCCTCCCCAGGCAGCGGCGGCATATTCCGTAAAACTCGTAAGTCCCGTCGTTTGAAGAACACCGTAAGCTTCCCCAAGCACCCCGCTTCCAGGCAGGGTGATAAGCGACATAAGCAGCAAAACGATCAACAAGCCTATATACGTGTAGGAGCTGGACAAAAAAATTCCCCACGGGACGCGTATACGCGGCTCCACGATCTCCTCTGCTCCATGCCCGGCCCCATCCATGCCCGTAAACAAGGCAGACAGCAACAACAAACCGATGACGAACGGCAGCAGCCCGACAGGATCCGTTAAGCCGATATCCAGTCCTTGATACAAAACAACGGGAGAATAATCCCCTGGCCAGAACAACCATGTGAGCCCGGCAAGCGCCAACAACATTATGATTAATTGAAGCCATGTGCCCCCTGCTTCTATTTTCTCCGAGAATCCGGATGTATATTGCCCTATTAACCCTTGAGTCAAAACAGCTGTTGCGGCAACGATAAACAACGAAATCGACGAGCTTTCATACCCCAATCGCGAGGCCAGCAGACCATCAGCCAAATATGCAAAGCCTCCTATAAACAATGCAAGCTTGACCATATTTCCCGCAAGCTGAAGCCAACCCGCCCTCATCCCCCACTTGCGTCCTCCGAGCTGATAAGCGGCATGGTAGACGCCTCCCGCAGTCGGAACTCCGGAAGCCAGCTCGGCGATTGCCGAGCTGACGCAGAGTGATAACAACGCGACCAGCGGCAAGCCGAACCCAATGACAGACGGTCCGCCGGATGCGAGAGCCGGACCAAATAATAAGGCGGCGCCGCCGACCATGCCCATTGCGTTAAACGACTTCGCGGCGGCGGACAGACCTCCCCCCTTACGGGGCAGAACCTGCGGCAGCCCGAACCGCTGAAGCTCGCTTTTATCCTGTGCGGCTTGCATGTCCTTGCCATATGGAATCAAACTTTGGTATGTGCCGGCACGCAAGCCTCGCAGAGCCTTCCGGGCGACCAGTACACTGAACAAGCACGGAATGGCGGCAAGCAGCACGCCTAATATTGCAACGACCATCGTATCGCCTCCTACGATAATGTATGATCGCGCTTCATACAGCATGACCCTTATTGCCGGCAAATACCGCCAAGCTCGCCAAGAAGCGCCCCGCCAACAGGCAGGACGCTTCAATTATTACGATATTTTATTTATGGAATCTACTATAAGTCGTTTCTAACCTTCCAGCATTGGAGCTAGCGGTCCAACCTCCGCAATGATAGCTTGCAGCTCGTAAACCGGGATAGGGAAATAAATAAAGCCGTATACGTAAGCAGCCAATTCATACAATTGGAAGTAGATCACAAGCGAACGGTCGGCAACGTAGAACGATTGCTCCGGCGAGATTGCCTTGAAAGGCTCTAGCGTTTCGATTCCCCTTGCCTTGATTCCAGCCGCCACAATCTTGCTGATTACTCCAACATAATCGCTGCCGGGCTTAAAGAGCTGTTCAAGCTCATAAGTATGGCCCGTCGAAGATCGGAACGTCAGGGAGACCTGAAGCGTCATGCCATGAGCTCCTCCCGTGTAGGCATAGTTGATCAACGACAAGCTGAATATGTCCTTTTCGTTCGTCTTGAGCTCGAAGTAGCCGATCATCTCCGCTTTGGGATCTTCCAAACTTCCCTGCTCGTGAACAAGCTGGCGGACATGAGCCATAATCGTTTCGTTCATAAGCAAGTCGGCGCCTGGATGAGAGCTCCCCGACACTTGCGGTATTTTAATGCTGGCCTTCGGAAATGTAGATACTACCGTCCGCACGACGAGCGGATTGGGAGTAGGCATAGAAGAACACACCTTCCTGTCTTGAAAGATGCTCTATTCTATGCTCCGTTCTGCCTATTCCATTCGAGATCCATCCAAAAATGCAATTTTCCCGAATAAATTAATCCAACTGGCGTTTCTCACGTTCGGTCAACCTGCGGCCGTACACATCCAGCACCAGCTGCCCTCCGTTAAGACCGAGAATCCGGTCCGCATACCTTTCCGCCCAGTCGCCTTGATGCAGGACGGCTATGACGATAATGCCTTCATCCTTGCATAGCGCTTTCAACTCGCCAAGCACGGCATCCGCCGCATGCGGATCAAGTCCGGATACCGGCTCGTCCGCCACGATTACTTTAGCACCGTGCACAAGCGCCCTGGCAATCGCCATCCGCTGACGTTCGCCGCCGCTGAGATGCTTCGCTTTCATATGGGCCTTGTCGATCAAACCGCGCTTCTCGATCATGTCCATGGCGCCCATGTAATCGTCATTGCGCATCATGCCTGTCCATCGTCTCCACGCGGGCGTTTGACTGACGGAACCGATAATGACGTTTTTGAGACCTGTTTTGTCCGGATTCAAGTAAGGCTTCTCTTCCAGATAGGCTACTTGGCGTTTGACCTTCATCTTGGCAGACCAGCCGCCCCCGAGCACGTCCTTGCCGTCGAACTGATAACTTCCGCTCGACCATGCTTCCTGCAAGGCAAGACATTTCAGCAGCATCGACTTGCCGCTGCCGCTGCTTCCTTTCACCGCGATAAAATCCCCTTCGTAAGCATCGAAGCTGATGTCGCTGAGTACTTTCGGTCCTCCGGGAATACGTTTCGTCAATCCTTTTATCCGTAGCATCTTCCGCTCCCTTTCTGTCGCTGCAAAAGCTTCTATAAATCTAGTTTACGTGAAATAAAAAACACTTTCCACCCGAACAAATGTTTGGTATAATAAAAATAGGAACAAACGTTCTAAAAACTTCATAAACCCTATAAGGAGGCTAGATCACCATGAAGACCAACTGTGAGAATTTCCGCTATGTCGAGAAAGTACGTCCACACCGAGATTTGACTTTCAAGTTTTACAATGACGGGAAACTTGTTATCATCGATAACAACACGGAGGAGGTGATACGCCCCAAGGATTTAAGGGGAGATAGCCGTGACTTCTATGTTCGCAAGCGCATCGCATTCATTAAAAATGTCGTGGCTGCTTCGCAATTGAAATACGCTTAATTCCGACTTGATTTGTTATATAGGAATAAGGGGCTGTTCAAGTCAATGCGACTTTGACAGCCCCTTTGTTGTAGCGCTAAAGCAACATGGCGATCTGGCGATACCCGTTATGGGAACGGCTTCCCTTGGCTAACTCTGCTGCTTGTTAATGCCATTTAAGCTTGGCGGGCGTTTAGCCCCCTTCTCCGCTTTGACCGTCACTTCCGGTTCGTTGATGCTGGATTCGTTGTAAAGGTTGTCCTTTTTGTTGCTTTTGTTATGCGGCATGTCCTCACCTCCACTACCATTATGCGAAGGTGAGGACCAATCTATGTAGCTCCCCTGGATTGACTCTGCAATGGCTTTACGGTAGATTGATCATACACGGCTATACCCTTGCCAAAGGAGACTGCACATATGAAACAACAGATCCTGTTCGATCTCGACGACACGCTTATCTATTGCAACAAATACTTTTTCTTCGTAGTGGACCAATTCGTTGACTCCATGACCACCTGGTTTCAAGGGTACGAGGTCGTAACGGCTGACTCCGTAAGGGAGATGCAGCACGAAATCGATGTTGCTCTTATTGGAAACAGCGGCTTCAAGAGCGAACATTTCCCACAATCCTTTATTGATACCTACGCGTATTACAGCGATCTGACCGGACGCAAGCGCTCAGCCGTGGAAGTCGATTTCCTGTGGAAGCTGGGTCTTGGTGTCTACGAACATCAGACAGAGCCTTATCCCCATATGGAGCAGACGCTTGACGCGCTGGCCGAGGCGGGACATGAGCTTCATCTCTATACAGGCGGAGAGCTGCTTATCCAACGCCGCAAGATCGAGCAGATGAATTTGGAGCGTTACTTCGGCTCGCGCATCTACATTCGCCAACTAAAAAACAACGATGCCTTGGAGCAAATCCTGAAGAACAGCGATTTCGATCGGAAACACACCTGGATGATCGGCAACTCCATCCGTACGGACGTCGTACCGGCGCTAACAGCCGGCATCCACGCCATTCATATGCGGACATTGGAGGAATGGCAGTACAACGTCATTGGCATTAACGTGCAGCCTAAGGGCGCGTTCCTGACGCTGGATCATCTGCAAGATGTTCCTCCGGCGATTCACCGCTTTATTGGCAAATAATAAATAAAGGTACACAAACTAATTCTCAACAGCCAGCTCGCCGTTTGCGGCGTTTCGAACGACAATGCGGCCTTCGATGCTGCTGCCGTCATCCAGAACCAGCTTCAGCTTGGCAGTCTTGCCTTTCTCCGCAAGCGCCTTGACCTGCGCCTCCGTCAAGTTTCGGCCGAAGCTTTCCTTCCAGATGACGAACTTGCAGCCGCTGCGATAATTGGAGCAGCCATAGCCCTTGCGTCCCATAAAGAGGCGCCCGCCGCAGCCCGGTCTCGGACACGCCGCTATAGTCCGGGGCTCTCCGTCCTGGACCTGCTCCGAAGATTTCCTTGTTGTTTTTGAGGCGCCGGTTTCGCTTCTCCCTGCGGCTCCAGCTCTCCCTCTTGTAGATGAGCGCGGTCCACGAGCCGCCCCTTTTCCTCTGCCGCGCTCCGCCGACTGCTCAGACCCAAATGCCGCTACATCCGCACGCGACTGCAGTCTGACCTTCTCCACAATCATAGTGGCGAACTTCTTCACGTTGTCCATGAACTGCAGATTGGATGCCCCTCCGCGCGCAATTTCAGTTAGTCGTTTCTCCCACATCCCCGTCATTTCGGGTGAAGTAAGCAGCTCTACGCCAGCCGCACGGATGAGCTCGATGGCCGTCCTTCCCTTCTGCGTAACCAAAATCCTTTTGCCTTGCATCTCGATGTACCCCACATTTTTAAGCCGTTCGATCGTGGCCGCGCGCGTTGCAGGCGTTCCGAGCCCGGAATCCTTCATGGCATCTCGAACTTCCTCATCCTCGATCTGCTTGCCTGCGCTTTCCATCGCTTTGAGCAGCGTGCCTTCCGTATAAGCTTTGGGAGGCTGAGTGTCCTTCTCCTTCATCGCCGCATTCCGGCACAACACGGGACGATCGCGGTCAAGATGAAAGGGCTCGTTCACCTCGTCTTCTTGCTCGGCTTCCTCTTCTTTGCCCTTCTTCGTGCTTTTCTCATTGCCTTTGCTTTGGTCCGCATAAATCGCCTTCCAGCCCAAACTGAGCAATTCCTTTACGTTCGTTTTGAAGTTTTCTCCCTCTACCTCCGTCACAACGGTATGCGTTTTATATTCCGCTGCCGGATAGAAGTGGGACAAGAATCTTCGGACGATCAGATCGTACAACTTCTGCTCATCGGGGGACAATCCTCCGGCTTTGCGATTGGTAGGCAAAATCGCATGGTGATCCTCGACCTTGGTGGGATTGCATACGAACTTATTCCCCTTATGGACCAGGGAACGGTTCGCGCCTTCGGCCCATTCGTTATAGGTCGTCCCTTTTAACGATTGCAAGGTTTTATGCATCTCAGGGATGTTCTGTTCCGTCACGTAGTTAGAGTTGGTTCTCGGATATGAAATGACCTTGTGCTTCTCGTACAAGGATTGGGCGGTGTCTAACGTCTTTTTGGCCGAGAAGCCGTACTTGCCGTTCGCTTCCCTCTGCAGCAAGGTCAGGTCATACAGCTTGAACGGGTATTCCTTGACATCCTTGATCTCGTAGGTGGCAATCCTCCCCGATTTGCCCTTTACCTTGGCCGCAATCGCTTCCGCTTTTTCCTTCTCCGTCATCCGTTCGCCTTGCCACATCCCCCGATACGTCGTATCGTCCTGGATGAATGTCGCCTCCACCTCAAAATATTTCAGGGACGTAAACGCCTCGATCGTTTTCTGCCGATCGTAAATGAGGGCCAGCACGGGAGTCTGCACGCGCCCTACGGAAAGCAGGACATTATGCTTCGTCGTAAACGCGCGCGAGCCGTTCATGCCGATCAGCCAGTCCGCTTCGCTGCGCGCGGTGGCAGCCTTGGTCAAATTGTCATACTCGCTGCCTTCCTTTAGCTCCGCAAATCCTTTGCGAATCGTCTCCGGCGTCAAATCGGAGATCCAGAGCCGCTTAACGGGCTGCTTCAGCTTCAAGTGACGTTGAATAAGCGAGAAGATGTATTGCCCTTCCCGCCCGGCATCGCAGCCATTTACAAGCGAGCCGCATCGCTTGGCCAGCTCGCCGATGACTTTAAGCTGGTCGATCGTTTTGCGATTGGGCACTAGCTTGAATTGATCAGGAATAATGGGCAAATGCTGAATATTCCACTTCTTGTATTTCTCATCATAAGCGTCGGGCTCAGCGAGTCCGATTAAATGACCGATCGCCCATGTAATGATATACTGTTCGCCTTCGATATAAGTTCGATGATTTTTCGCCTTCGGTTCAATAGCGGAAGCGATGTTGCGTCCCATATCCGGCTTTTCTGCAATGACCAGCGTCTTCATCATGAGCTCCGCTCCCTCTCTAGCTTCATTCCAGGCTGCTAGGATCCATCCAATGACATTACAATGTCACGCATGATCAAGCTAACGCCTTTCGACCAGTTTGGATCCTCCGCGTATTCTCTGTTAATCCAGACAATAGGATCCACATCCGACGGCCTGTCCTTGCTGAGACGATTAATCGTCCGAGCGGCTATAGCCGATGATTGTTCGATATTCGTATTAAACTCTTCCCAGCTGTGGAAGACGTTAAATGGATTATTCGCAATTTGTTTGGCCTTCTTGTGAGTGACAGGCACGAACCCCTGCTCTTGCCCCGTAATCGCGAACAGCAATGCAGGATGAATGTCGAATTGCTCCGCGGTGTTTAGAATCGCATCCAAATAATGCTTGTCCGCCAATAACGAATTCCGTTCACTTAAATAAGCCATTAACCGTTCCCGATCGACTTCGGCATACCGCAATCCGGCAGGCAATTCGTTAAGAGCGACCGGTGGAGCCTCGACATGCTGCTGCTGGGGCACCGGTACAACGACGGAAGGACGCCCTCCTTGCAGGATGGGGGTTGCTGACTGCCACGTATATAAGGTAATAGATGCAACGATTAGCAGACATAGAAGGCCATACGTTAGCACTCGCCGACGCATGCGTTTGCTATGACTGTCTGGCATTGCAGCCGCGTTAATCGGAGACTCTCATGACCAATCCCTTATTCCGATATCCGCAGTACGTAATTCTGCAGTTGATTGCAGCTTGCGCTCCTGCTCCCTGACCCACCGATCAAGAGGCCGGCGTATCGCTTCATCATTGTGATCAAGCTCCATACATTGTTGGAAAATATCATCGCTGCAGACAGATCGATTCTCCTCTAATACGATCGTACGGATCAGTTGGCTTGTTAATGCATGTTTAACAGCCCCGTCGAAATCGGGAAGCTGTCTGTAAATGATTCGCGATACCGCATCGGCAACGATCTCAGCGCGCTTGCGGCTTGGCATCCCGGCGTATTTGTTCAATACGTAATTTCGTATCTGGCGTACGTCCCGAGGTGTAAGCACATAAGCTTGATCGGCTGTCATCCGCAGTTCCCCTCCTACGAATCTCTTACACCGATTCTACCATAACTTCCCTGCTTACGGCGAAGTTAGATTGGCGATTTCGCTTTGAATCGCTTCGCTGGCAATAAAAGCAGCAATTTGCTCCTTCTCCCCCACTGTGAAGCCGTATTCGCAGTCGCAATCCTCATCTTGCGGCAGCATTTGTACGACGGTCCCGTCATGCGTGCAGATGACCCATACCGTAAAGGCGATCATATCGCTTGGGACTGGTGTCTCTTCCTCAAGCCCAGGCTGTATATAAATATCAATCCATTGTTCATCCCTGCGCTCGATACGGAATTCGAAGGAGCTGAACTTGAGCTCGGCGACCGTATCCAATCCATATTTGATCATCGTTCATTCCTCGCTTTCCATACGATAATACCATAAAAGCAAGAAAAAGCGCCCGAGGGCGCTTTTACCTTCTCTTGACTCTTCCATGTCCTATGGAAGACGTTCCTCGGCTGCGTTAAGGCAGCATTGAGGAACCCATCAAATATTTATCAACTTCGCGAGCTACCTCGCGACCTTCGTTAATCGCCCATACGACAAGGCTTTGTCCTCGGCGCATATCGCCTGCAGCGAATACTTTATCAACGTTGGTGCTGTATTCGCCGTATTTCGCTTTGACGTTGGAACGGCGATCTTGCTCTAGACCGAGCTGGTCGATCAGCGTCGACTCCGGTCCTTCGAAGCCTACCGCGATGAAAACCAGATCTGCCGGCCATACTTTTTCCGTA
Source organism: Paenibacillus sp. MY03 (assembly GCF_002165585.1). Taxonomy (NCBI): domain Bacteria; kingdom Bacillati; phylum Bacillota; class Bacilli; order Caryophanales; family Paenibacillaceae; genus Paenibacillus; species Paenibacillus sp. MY03. The sequence goes on from NZ_MXQD01000018.1 coordinate 82,471, forward strand.
CCCGGGATGTCCTTGTAGATTCTGCGCCCCGTCTCATCGACCGTACGTTCGATCTGAACCGTGTGCAGTTCCTTTAGATTGCCGTTCTCGTCGCCTACGAACTTCTTCGTAAGGACGGAGAAAGCACGGGGATCATCGCCGTACAACGCTTTGGCTTCTTCTTGTGCGTAATCCAGCGTATACACATTCGGGAATTGCGGCCAAGGATTTTTGATCGGATCGCGCGTAAGCGGCGCCTTGCCGACCGTGCCAAATTGCGTAATCGACTTGCAGCCATGGCGCAATGCCGTTGCGACACAGTCTGTTCCTGTATCGCCGCCGCCGATCACGATCACGTTTTTGTCCTTGGCGGAGAGGTATTTGCCATCCTCCAGATTGGAATCCAGATAGCTTTTGATCGTACCGTTCAAGTAATCCATCGCCATATGAACGCCGTTTAGATCGCGGCCTTCGATCTCTACGTCGCGCGCCTTCGTAGCGCCTCCGCATAGAACGACCGCGTCGAATTGCGCAAGAAGCTCGCTTGCTGCAATATCCTTGCCGATCTCGGTATTCGTCACGAACTCGATGCCTTCTTCGATCATCAGATCAACACGTCTTTGTACGACATGTTTTTCCAGCTTCATTGTCGGGATGCCGTAAGTGAGCAAGCCGCCGATACGGTCAGCGCGCTCGTACACCGTTACTGTATGCCCGGCTTTGTTGAGCTGTGCCGCCGCAGCCATCCCGGCAGGACCGGATCCCACGACGGCAACTCGTTTGCCTGTACGCATTTTGGGCGGTTGCGGAACAACCCAACCTTCTTCGAAACCACGATCGATAATCGCTTGCTCGATCGTCTTGATTGTAACGGCATCGCCGATCAGGCCTACCGTGCAAGAACCTTCGCATGGAGCAGGACAAACGCGGCCGGTAAATTCCGGGAAATTATTTGTTTTGTGCAGGCGTTCAAGCGCTTCGCGCCATAACCCTCTATAGATCAAGTTATTCCATTCTGGTATGAGATTGTTGACCGGACAGCCGGAGACGGATCCAGCCAGCTCTATGCCCGTATGGCAATAAGGAGTGCCGCAGTCCATGCAGCGCGCGCCTTGCGTGCGAAGCTGCTCGTCTGACAGATGCTTGTGGAACTCGTTCCAATCTTTAATGCGCTCAATCGGGTCGCGATCGGCTGGCAGTTCGCGCTGATATTCCATAAATCCCGTTGGTGTAGACATGATCGCTATTCCTCCATCCGTATTCCCGTTTGCTGCATCTCCTGCTCTCTCTAAAAATATATCGGGAATCCATTCATTTTTCAACCGTTTCAACCCGTTGTAAATTTCGGTAACTATAATATAATATCCTAGCATTCCGGTGACGGGATGGTTAATGGATTATCCGTACAATCATTTGCACTAATTGACAAATCGTTCGTCAAATCATGTCTACACCGCAGGAAGCAGTCAAATTCATCTATAGTCGCTCATGGGTTACGAAAGTGAAGGCGTAGGCATTGCGTTCATCCGGCTCCTTGCGATCGCCGACGATACGCCGCCATTCCTTTGGATTGAATTCGGGGAAAGCCGCGTCTCCACCTATGATCTCTGTCTCAACTTCCGTCAGCAATATTTTGTTTGCGTAAGGAAGGAACTGCGCGTAAATGTCGGAGCCTCCGATAATCATCAGCTCTTCGTCCTCCGGGATCAATCGAAGCGCTTCTTCAACGGAATGAACAATCTCGCTGCCCGGAAGCTCGAGGTCTTTCTGACGGGTCAATACAATATTGCGTCGATTGGGAAGCGGCTTGCCGCCTAGCGATTCGAATGTTTTGCGTCCCATCAATACGGTCTTTCCCAAAGTGTTCGCTTTGAAAAAAGCCATCTCCGCAGGAAGCTTCCATGGCATGGCATTGCCCTTGCCGATTGTACGATTGCGGTCCATCGCCGCGATTAATGTTATGGTCAATGTTCTAACCTCTCTTCAGGGGCATCAGACCGCTACCGGCGCTTTGATCGCCGGATGCGGATCATAACCTTCCAATAACAAGTCCGAAAGCTCGAACTGGAATACAGAACGCTTGTCCGGATTTATGCGCAAGATCGGCAACGCTTTTGGCTCGCGGCTCAACTGAGCTTCGATTTGCTCCAAATGATTGCTATAAATATGCGCGTCTCCCAGCGTATGGACAAAGTCGCCGACTTCCAAGCCGCATTCGTGCGCCACAAGATGCGTCAGGAGCGCGTAGCTTGCTATATTAAACGGGATGCCCAAGAAGATGTCGCCGCTGCGCTGATACAGCTGACAGGACAGCTTGCCTTCCGCCACGTAGAATTGGAACATCGTGTGGCACGGCGGCAAAGCCATGGTCGGCACATCCTCCGGATTCCAGGCCGATACGATTAATCTCCGCGAATCCGGATTGCTCTTGATCGTGCGGATGACATCGCCAAGCTGATCGATCGTCTCCCCCCGCGCGGTCTTCCATGCCCGCCATTGTTTCCCGTAGACATCCCCTAGCTCGCCATAACGCTCGGCAAACGACTCGTCTTCCAGAATTTTGGACTTGAAGGCAGCCATCTCCAGCTTGTACGCCTCCGCGAACGTTTCATCCCGTTGGGAGCGCAGGCCGAAGTCGGTCATATCTGGACCCGAATATTCGTTGCTTTCCACCCACCGCTTAAACGCCCACTCATTCCATATATTGTTGTTGTTCTGCAACAAATATCGGATGTTTGTGTCGCCTCGCATGAACCAGAACAGCTCGCTCGCAATCATTTTAAAGGATACGCGTTTTGTTGTTAATAACGGAAAACCTTCCGACAGCGGGAATCTCATCTGATAGCCGAACGTCGAAATCGTGCCCGTACCCGTTCGGTCTTCCTTGCGGACGCCATTATTGAGCACGTCTCGCAGCAACTGCAAATATTGGTTTTCGCTGCTCATAACCCTATCGCTCCTTGCTTATTTATCCCAGTATTATATCACGCCTTTGACGTTCTGTCGCTCTTGCGAGCCTTCCGAAGCTCATGTCTCGCCGGAGCGCTGGCATGAAGCTGACGTTCCAATTCCGACTCGGGGAACACTTTGGATATCTCGGCAGGCTTGCCGTTCTCGTCCAGTGCCACAAAGGTAAAGAAAGCAGTAACAGTCGTTTTACGTGAGCCTGTGTACAAATTTTCGGAGTTCACGGACACATAAATTTCCATGGAGCTGCGTCTGGTCCACGTCACGAATGCTTCCACTTCAATAACCTCGCCTACATGGATAGGAGCGAGAAAATCAAGGCTGTCTGTCGACGCAGTCACAACCCGCATGCGAGCGTGCCTCATGGCGGATATGGCCGCAACTTTGTCCATGTATTCCATAAGCTTGCCGCCGAACATTGTATCATGATGATTAGTATCCAGGGGGAAGATGAGCTGTGTCATCAACGTTCTGGAGTCTTTGGACGGTTTGGCCGGAAGCTGAACCTTTTCGTTGCTTTCAGACATCATGTTATCCATCTCCTTACGATCATTAACGCCGTTAACGAAAAGATTGACAATGAGCAAAAGAGGCCGCGCCGCATCCAATGCGGCGAGACCTCTTGTCGATTATAGGATAATACTCAATTATTTGACGAAAGTGTGGATCGGATGTCCGAGCGCAACCTCGGCAGCGTCCAGCACGATCTCTCCCAGTGTAGGGTGAGCGTGAATCGTCAGAGCGATATCTTCAAGCGTAGCGCCCATCTCGATAGCCAGAGCAAGCTCGGCGATCATGTTGGATGCTTCCAGACCGATGATTTGCGCGCCAAGCACAAGACCGGATTCAGCGTCGGATACCAGCTTCACGAAACCTTCGTTGGCGTTAAGCGACATGGCGCGGCCGTTGATCGCGAACGGGAATTTGCCCACTTTTACATTGTGGCCTTGCTCCTTCGCTTCCTTCTCGCTCAGGCCGACGCTTGCGCATTCGGGATCGGAGAAGCAGACGGCAGGCACGCATTTATAGTCGACAACGCTTGACTGACCAGCAATCGCTTCTGCGGCAATGCGTCCTTCGTACATCGCTTTGTGCGCAAGAGCAGGACCTGCAATAATGTCGCCGATGGCGAAGATATGCGGGATGCTCGTGCGGCATTGCTGGTCGACTTCGACCAGACCGCGGTCCGTCATTTTGACGCCGATCAGGTCCAGACCAAGCTCGCCGTCCGTATTAGGACGACGGCCGACCGTTACGAGCAAGTAATCAGCCGTTACTTTCTCTTCTTTGTCGCCTACCGTGTAAGTGACCGTAACGTCTTTGTCCGTTTGCTCCGCGCTTTTCGCTTGCGCGCCGGTAACGATATCGACATTCGTGCCTTTCAGCTTCTTCGCGACGATCGAGGACATGTCTTTGTCGAAGCCAGGCAGGATGGAATCGGAACCTTCGATTACCGTTACTTTCGTACCGAACTTGGAGTACATTTGGCCAAGCTCGATGCCGATGTAGCCGCCGCCGATAACGACAAGGCTCTTCGGAACTTCAGGCAGGCTCAGCGCGCCTGTCGAAGATACGATGCGGCCGCCGTAAGGGAATGCCTTCAGCTCGATCGGACGGGAACCCGTAGCGATAATGCAGTTCTTGAAACGGTAGCGCGGCGCTTCTTGATCGTTGAAGACGCGTGCTTCGTTCTCGTTGATGAACATGACTTCGCCATGGAAATATTGGATTTTGTTCGCCTTCAGCAGGGAAGCAACGCCGCCCGTCAGCTTTTTGACGATTCCGTTTTTAAACTCTTGCACTTTGTCAAAATTAACCTTCGCTTCGCCCACTTCAATGCCGAATGCGGAAGCGTGGCTGATGGACTCGTATTGATGAGCTGCGCTGATCAGAGCTTTGGAAGGAATACAGCCAACGTTTAGACATACGCCGCCGACATGTTCCTTCTCTACGACCAATACGTTTTGGCCGAGCTGAGCCGCGCGGATGGCGGCTACGTAACCGCCGGGACCTGCGCCGATGACTAGAGTGTCAATATCCAGGGAAGCATCTCCAACTACCATATGTTAAACCTCCATAATGAACAGTTCAGGCTGCGCCAGAAGCTGTTTAATGTAGTTCATAAAGTTCTGAGCCGTTGCGCCGTCGATGAGACGATGGTCGAAGCTCAGGGACAGAGCCATAACCGGAGCGGCGACGATTTCACCGTTGCGAACAACCGGCTTTTCCGAAATCCGGCCGGTACCTAGAATCGCGACTTCAGGGAAGTTGATGACCGGCGTAAAGAACATGCCGCCAGCGGAACCGATATTCGAGATCGAGATCGTGCTGCCTCTCAGTTCATTCGCCGTCAGTTTGCCGTCGCGGCCGCGAGCTGCAAGGTCGCGGATGGAATCGGCAACCATAAACAGGTTTTTGCGATCCGCGTCTTCGATAACCGGAACGATCAAGCCGTTGTCCGTATCCGTTGCGATACCGATATTGTAATACTTGCGATAGACGATCTCTTGATTTGCTTCGTCCAGCGTCGAGTTCATGATCGGGAACTGGCGGCAAGCGGCCACGAGCGCCTTAACGATGAACGGCAAGTAAGTCAGCTTGGAGCCTTTTTTCTCTGCGTATGGCTTGTATTTCGCACGAAGGGCAACCAGCTCGGTAACGTCCACTTCGTCCATAATGGTCACATGCGGAGCCGTGTATACCGATTTGACCATCGCGTTTGCGATTGCTTTGCGGATACCCTTAAATGGTACGCGCTCTTCTGGACGGTATGCCGTTCCGGAAGCTGCCGGAGCCGCGGATTTCGTTTCGCTTGCAGCTGGAGCTTCTTGTGCCGCGCTGGCTGCAGGAGCTTCAGTCGAAGCTGCAGGAGCGCCGCCAAAGCCGTTTACGTCTTCGCGAGTTATGCGGCCGTTTTTGCCCGTGCCGGACACTTGCGCTAAATCTACGCCCTTTTCGCGAGCGAACTTGCGCACGCTTGGCGTTGCAAGCACTTGCGAGTTTGCCTGTTTCGCTTCGGATGGAGCCGGAGCGGATGGTGCTGCAGCTGCCTCGGGAGCAGGAGCCGCTTCTTCCTTTTTCTCTTCGGATGGAGCTGGCTGCGCGCTCTCCGGAATGTCGCCTTCCGCGTCGATTACCGCGACAAGCTCTCCGACGTGGCATACCTGACCGTCTTTAACCAATACTTCTAGCACCGTGCCATTAACAGGACAAGGGACTTCTACGATTGCCTTGTCATTCTGTACTTCCATAATAATATCATCGTCCGTTACTTTAGCGCCCGGCTTGATGAGCACTTTGACGATTTCGCCTTCATGCAGGCCTTCGCCTAGCTCGGGGAATCGATATTCGAATTTAGCCACCAATGACAACCTCCTTTAAGTGGTTGTTCAAAAAGTCCGATTCCCATTACGAAGTATGCCAAGTAGCATAGTCGACATCGAATATTGAATGCAGGCGAAACTTCCGGTGCTCACATAGCTCTGCTATGCTCCGCTCCTCATTTTCTACCTGCCTTCAATCTTCTCGGTACTGATAACCGAACTTTTTGAACTCGATCTTTAAAAACTTCTTAATAACCGTATTCCTACCGGAATGAAACAATAAATTTAGAAATTAATGACTTTCTGAGCAGCGGCGACGATACGAGCCGGAGTAGGCAGCCAAGTGTCTTCGATCTGAGCGAACGGATATACCGTGTCAGGGCCGGCTACGCGAAGCACCGGAGCCTCCAGATGCAGAATCGCTTTTTCGTTAATTTGGGCAATAACCTCAGCCGCTACGCCGGAAGTTTTCTGAGCTTCTTGCACGACGATCGCACGGTTCGTCTTTTGGATAGAAGCGACAAGGGTGTCGATATCGAGCGGCACCAGGGAACGAAGGTCGATGACTTCGGCTTTGATGCCTTGTTTCTCAAGCTCGTCTGCTGCCTTAACGGCAGTATGCACCATCATGCCATATGCAATGATCGTCACGTCGCTGCCTTCGCGAACAACGTTCGCTTTGCCGATCTCGATCGTGTACTCGCCCTCTGGAACGTCAGCTTTAAACGCGCGATACAAATTCAGATGCTCCATAAAGAAGACCGGATCGTTATCGCGGATCGCGGAGATCATGAGACCTTTTGCATCGTATGGATTGGACGGAATAACAACCTTGATGCCCGGCGTTTGAACAGCCAGACCTTCCAGGGAATCCGTATGCAGCTCGGCTGCCTTAACGCCGCCGCCGAAAGGTGTGCGGAATACGATCGGCGAGTTATAGCGGCCGCCGGAGCGGTAACGCATGCGGGCAGCTTGAATGAACATTTGATCAAGTGCTTCGTAGATGAAACCAACGAATTGGATCTCGGCGATGGGACGGAAGCCTTGAAGCCCCATGCCAACAGCCATACCCGCAATCGCGGATTCCGCAAGCGGAGTATCGAACACGCGGTCTTCCCCGAATTCTTCCTGCAAACCTTCCGTTACGCGGAATACACCGCCGACCTTACCTGCGTCCTCGCCAAAGATCAGCACGTTCTCATCCCGTTTCAATTCTACGCGCATCGCATCGCGAATCGCTTCAAGCATATTCATTTGTGCCATGTTGGTTTACTCCTCCCCTATTATTGGAAATCCGCTTTTTGTTCTTCCAGGTACTTAGGCGTTGTTTCGAACATCGTATCGATCAGGCCGGCAACTGTCATTTTTTCCACGGCTTCGGCTTTTTTGATGTTTTCGTTTACGGTCGCTTTCGCTTCTTCTTTAACACGGTTCGTATCTTCCTCGGACCACAGTCCTTTTTTCTCGAGATACTTGCCGAAACGGATCAACGGATCCTTTAACGACCATTCTGCTTCCTCGTCCTTCGTCCGGTACTTCGTTGTATCGTCAGCCATGGAGTGCGGACGGAAACGGTACGTCAGAAGTTCGATCAGCGTAGCGCCTTCGCCATTGCGGCCGCGCTCCGCTGCGTCACGCACGGCTTTGATGACGGCCAGAACGTCCATGCCGTCCACTTGCACGCCTTTGATGCCGGCGGCAACCGCTTTGTGAGCGACGGACAATGCAGCTGTCTGCTTCGAATACGGAGTCGTGATGGCGTAACCGTTGTTCTGAACCACGTAGATCGCAGGCAGCTTGTATACGCCGGCGAAGTTAAGACCTTCGTAGAAATCGCCTTCGGAGGATCCGCCGTCACCTGTGTACGTAATGGCAACGCGCTTTTCGCCCTTTTTCTTAAATGCCATGGCAACGCCAGTCGCGTGCAGGACTTGCGCGCCGATGATGATTTGCGGCATCAGAACGTGTACGTCCTCTGGAATTTGGCCTCCGGCTTGATGGCCGCGCGAATATAGGAATGCCTGGTACATTGGAAGACCGTGCCACACAAGCTGTGGCATGTCGCGGTAGCCCGGGCAGATAAAATCGTCTTTGTTAAGGGCGTATTCGCTGCCGATCATGGAAGCTTCTTGGCCGGATACAGGCGCGTAGAAGCCGAGACGTCCTTGACGGCCGAGGTTAACGGCACGCTCGTCCCATGTGCGGGTAAATACCATGCGGTACATAACTTCTTTCAGTTGCTCGTCAGTTAATTCCGGCAGCAGGTCCGGATTTACCACTTCTCCATCGAGCGACAATACGGACATTGGTGTAACCGGTTCCGTCTGAACTTCGTATGGCAGTTTGCTCATTTTGAACGCTCACCTCAATCAAAATATTTGAAAAACGGGTATCTCTGTTATAGAATTATTATAAACCTGTTTAACAAAAATGGTCAAAGCAAAAAACAAAAAAACCGTTGTTTTTTCGCTGATTCAGGCTGTTCTGTTAAGAAATTGTATATGCTACAGAATCCAATTCCCACTATAACAGCATAATACAACTGTTTCCCTTCGGACGTATGTTGCACTTTACCTTACTATTGTTTGCCCACATCTGCCGTATTCCATTCCAAATATAAAGGAGATTTCTTGCATGACGGACGATCGTTATTTAAAGAGAACCATACTGAAGGAAACCGTACCCAGCCGCTATCTTGCGGAGGGAGAACGCCAAGTGCGCATTTTCCTTCCCCCGGGATATAACGAGCTGTTAAGTTATCCTGTCGTATATTGTCAGGATGGCGAAGATTTTTTTAATTTCGGCAGAGTTGCTACATCCGCAACTAAGCTCATCCTCGATGAAGGTCTGGAACCTTTCATCATCGTCGGCGTCGATGTCGACAAGAAACACCGCACCGACGAATACGCCGCCGATGGCAGCCGTCATGGAGCATATCTGCGGTTCTTTGCAGAGGAGCTGCTGCCGTTCGTAGAAGAACGGTACCCCGTTCGTAAAGAGCCGGAGGATCGACTGCTCGCAGGAGATTCATTAGGCGGTACGGTTTCGCTACACTTGGCGCTTGAATACCCTCAGCTGTTTACGAGAGTCATATCGATGTCCGGCGCCTTCTTTGCCAGCTCGCAAGCGGTCATCGATCGAAACTACGATCTGGAATGGCTGGATATCTATATGATCGTCGGGCTTCAGGAAACGGAATACGAAACGACGGACCGCGGCGTACACGATTTTCTCGCGCTCAATCGTAATGCCAAAGCTCTGCTGGAGCACAAAGGCGCCCGCATCTACTACGAAGAGAAGGACGGGAAACATCAGTGGGGCTTCTGGCAGAAAGAGATTCCTGCTGCTCTCGCTTATTTCATCGAGGTGGAATAATACTTCGCCAGGCGAACAAAAGACTGCATGCCGTACAAGCCCGACATGCAGTCTTATTTGTTGTTTAGGGGATTAAGAATGAAGGCGGCTTCCTTCTTGAGATCTTAAGAATGGATTTTCCTTCCTCACAGGTTCTTCTCCACCCGGATCCGGCCCAGCAACGCCTTGCATCCCGCTTCCACCAGCTCATAAACTTCTTCGAAATTGCCCGTATAATAAGGGTCTGGCACATCCGAGATGCCGTGACCAGGCAGCAATTCCATGAATGTAAAGACGGCTGGGTCCCCTTCCACTCCATTGCGGTCGGAAGCGGCTTGGAAGACACACTTGGCGTCTTTCAAGTTTTTGGCGTCCATGCAGACGATATAGTCGAACCCATTATAATCGCCGCCATTTACTTGTCTTGCAGTCATGCCTTCATACGTAATACCGTGATGATCCAGCAGCTTGCGCGTGCCTTCATGCGGCGGATGACCGAGATGCCAGTCGCCCGTTCCCGCCGAATCGACCTTGATAGTCTCCTCCAACCCTTCCTGCTTCACCAGATGACGCATAACGGCCTCCGCCATCGGCGAACGGCAAATATTGCCGAGACATACGAACAGTACATTGCTAGTTGCGCTCATGACTTATCCAACTCTTTCTTTTTCATTTTATTATTCCGTTCCGCCGCAACCGCAGACGCAGCGAATGCGCCCCTTAATGATCGGCGAGGCAGCCGCCACTTGTAATAGACGGACATCATGCGGAACATAATGATGATGCCGAATAACACCAGCAGTTCAATCGACGTTTTGGCCCATTCAAGTCCAATGCAGAGTCCGCCAAGCATCGCCCACACCGCGTAGATTTCGTCCTTGAGCACGAGCGGCTTGCGTCCCGCAAGCACGTCGCGGATAATTCCCCCGCCAATTCCCGTCAACATGGCTGCCACAAGCACTGCGCTTATAGGATGCCCCATTTGGGTGGCATATAAGGCGCCTTGGATGGCGAACGCCGATAAACCGATGGCATCAAAGAAGGCCTCGCTCCTTCTCCATCGTAAGATCCAACGCACCGGCAGAACAAAGGCAATTGTCATGGCGATAAGCGCCACCTTGAACAGATAGCCCTGACTCCACAGCATCGTGACCGGCATGCCGATAAGCAGGTTTCGAATAACACCCCCGCCGAATGCCGTAACGAGCCCAAGCACGTATACGCCCAAAATGTCGTATTCTTCCTCCATCGCGACAACCGCTCCGCTGACCGCGAACGCAATCGTGCCGATCAAGCTGAAGACGTTAAAAATATCCATACCCACCGCCCCGATCAATGTAGCGAATGATCGCCTTATGTCCTTTCCCATTTTAGCGCCGCCCCGCAACTTCCGCAACGACAATTTTCGTCTAGATTTGCATTGCCCAATATACGCTGCTGGCGCTATACTGTACACAGCTTTAACCTGCATGGAAAGGATGTTGAATGGCATGCTCGACAGCTATACAATCGTCATTACCTCGGGAGGATCTTTAGGAGACTGGGCAATCCCCTATGTGCGAGAGGGCAAGGTGCTCATCGGTGCGGACAGCGGAGCACTATTCCTGATCGAACAAGGTTATCGTCCTGATATCGCGATCGGCGACTTCGATTCTGTGACGGCTGAAGAGCTGGAACGGATTAAGGACAACAGCGGCAAGACGATTCAGTGCGATCCCATCGACAAAAACTTTACCGACACCGAGATGGCCTTCCGTCTTGCGTTGGACATGAAGCCAACAAATATTGTGCTGCTGGGCGCGCTCGGCACACGCTTCGATCACTCTCTGGCGAATGTCCATCTGCTTGCGCTCGCGGACGAGAATGGCGTCGCCGCCTCCATCGCGGATGCGACGAATCGGATCAGCTTGATCTCGCAAGATGCATATGTGGATCGACTCGAGCATCCGCAAGTGTCTCTGCTTCCATTGTCGCATGCCGTGACCGGCATTACGCTGGAGGGGTTCCAGTATCCGCTTGGCGACGCCACGCTTACAATCGGACAATCATTGGGAATAAGCAACGTCCTCCTTCAAGAAAGAGGCATGATCCGCCTCAAGCAAGGGCGTCTTCTCGTTATCCAAAGCCGGGATTAGGATCGTTCGTCCGGTTTGATGATGATTTCGACGCCTTCCGCATGCTTGCGGTTCATCAAATGGCGGGCCTTGCGGTTCTCCTTCGACTCGAATACGATATCGAGGTCATACGATTCGCCAGGGTACAGCTTCTCCTTGGCGATATACGGCTTCACTCGCTTGTGATTGAATTTCAGCTTCTGCCCCTGTACTTGAACGATTAAATTGCCGCGTTCATCCGTCTCCTTAAATACGACTCCGGCGCGCTTTAGCGGGTAGATCCATACGACGTCGCCTTTAGCGTAAGCTCGCGTTTTGCCCCCTGGAGAATCAGCAGGTAAATCAGCCTTGCCGGCCGTTTCGTGGCTTTCCTGCCTGGCGCCATCATTGCCCGTAATCTGGCTGTTGATATCGCCGCTGTTCGCCGCAGGAATTTCCAAGTACGTTTCGCTCCCTCCTTTAAAACTCAGCAATTCCTCCGCCCTGGCCATAACGGTCTCGGGAATTCCAAATCGTCTCGCGATCGCGAAAGCATGACTGTCGCCCGCTTCCCCTATCTCCAAACGATAGAGCGGCCTGAGCGTATCGGGATCGAACGCCATTCTCCCGTTCTGACAGCCTTCGGTTCGAGATGCGAACGTCTTGATTTCGTTAAAATGGGTCGTTGCCGCCAGCTTGGCGCCTTGGCGCTTCAACTGCTCCAGAACGGCGATCGACAACGCGATCCCTTCGGAGGGGTCCGTTCCGGCTGCAAGTTCATCAAGCAAAAGCAGAGACTTGCCTGCAGCCAAGCGGAGCATATCTTTTAAGACGGATATATGGGACGAGAATGTGCTGAGCGACTGCTCAAGACTTTGCCCATCGCCGACATCCGCTTCGATGTGCGCAAACATGCCCAGCACGCTTTCCGGCGCCGCTGGCACAAGCAATCCGCATTGGTTCATGATGACCAGCAGTCCCATCGTCTTTAACGTGACCGTCTTGCCGCCGGTATTGGGTCCCGTGATCATAAGCTGATTCCACTTCAGTCCCAGCTCGACGCTTAGAGGCACGCAGCTTTCTCCAAGGAGAGGATGCCTTGCTTCTACAAGCGACACGATCGGTTTGTCGGACAAACCGACGCGAACGCCGCCGCAGCTTCTTGCATACTTGCCTCTCGCAATGATGAAGTCGAAGATCGCCATCGCCTGCACGTTCGTTTTCAACTCGGAGGCATATTTTTCAGCTTCGTCTGACAAACGCGACAACACGATCGTTCGTTCCCTCTCTTCGGCCGCTTTCCATTGATGGAGCTCCAGCTGCATCTCCGCCACTTCCACGGGTTCGATAAACAAAGTCTGACCGCTGGCCGATTCGTCCAGTACAGTACCGGGTACATTTTTGCGGAGCTCCCGCTTGACAGACAACACGAATCTTCCGCTTCTTTTGCTAATGACGGCTTCTTGCAGACTGCTCTTGTATTTCCCCATCGCTCCAGCCATACGTTTCCCGATTTGATCCTCCACGATATGTGTCTGACGCCGAATATAGCTTAAATCAGGACTTGCCTCATCTGTCAGCATCCCGAATCGAATACATGTGTTCAACTGCTCGCGCAGATCAGGGCAGTCGTTCATGGAGTCCGCATATCCGGCTATCGTTGGGGCTTGCTGTCGCTTGGCGTTCATATACCTTTTCATTTGGTACACTGACGTTAGCCACACGCCAAGCTGCTCCAGCTCCTGCTCGTTATATATTCTGCCCTTGCCTAAAAGAGAAAGGAAAGGATCAATGCCTTCCATGGCTGACAAAGGGATGCTGGCACCTCCTGCAAGCAGATTTGCAGCCTCCTCCGTCTCGCGGAGCCATGCGGCTACACGAGTGTAGTCTCCGCTTGGCCGCATGGCTTCCGCCAATTGGAGTCCCGCCGGGGAAAGAGTAAAATGCGCCACTTGTTCTTTCACTTTATGAAATTCCAGTTTTCTCAACGTTTGTTCGTTCACTTATCAACAGCTCCTTTTTTGAGAAAAAAAATAGACAGGAACAGAACGCGGGCGCGTTCCGTTCCTGTCCAGTTATGGGCATGGCAGTCCAAACTTCTGCATGCTTACGTTCCGTTCTCCCTGAAGGCCGACGAAAAGGGTAACGGAAAATAGACGCAAAAAAACCGTGCTGCAAAGAGCACGGTGATCAGACTGTCAGCCCGTAGGTAAACAGACGGAAATCCACATGTTCTCAACTCTAGGATTCGAATTACAAAATACACCCTGCGTAGTCCGTTCTGCGAACAGACCTATAGCGGGAGAACTTCATAATTCCAATATGATCCTTTTTTAAGAGTTAAGAACACCGGCAGTCATTAAAATTTCCCCTTCCGAATACCAAAAACTATCCTCATCATACAAAATGAAGTCGCCTTCGTCAAGCGTTAATGGTTCCGTTAAACTTCGCAGCCCTTTTCAGTCAGGAACGGGTTACCTCGATTTGCATGCCTGTATGCGCAAAAGCCATTCCTGCCGGAAGTTCATCCCCTCTGGCGATATCGATGTCGTGAGACATATGTGTCAGAATGATCCTTCCAGGCTGCCAATTCCGCGCCAGTCCGATCGCCTCCTCGACATCATAAACGGATCGCGTCTCCATCGGATATGGTTCTCGGAAGAAGCTTGTTCCCAGAATAATCAGATCCGCCCTTGCCATCGGCTTCTGCTGTTCCTCCGTCAGTTCAATCGCATCCGGGCAATAGATCCAGCGATACCCCGTATGAGCGTGTTGGAACGAAAAAGCATAAGCGTATCCGTTCTTTCCATGATTGACCCTCCAGCTGCTAGCCTTCCAAGCCCCGATCATCATCGGAGCGTCGAACGGCTTGAACTCGATTCGGCTGGCGATCCACGGGAATCTCTGAAGGATTTCCTCAATAACCTCGGTCGGGGCGTGAGCCGCTCCTGTCTTCCCCGTCCAGCGGCAAACATCATACCACTCGGGTAGACCGCCAATATGATCGTAATGGGCATGCGTAATAAGCATACGGTCTATATCCCGCAGATGGGCCGCCTCCATTTGCCGGCCGAAGTCCGGGCCGCAATCGATCCAGGTTGTTCCTGCATCGGCATCCTGCCATTGCAAGGATGGCCGCAAGCGCAGGTTTTCGCCTGTCCCTCTCGCTTCCATGCACACCTCGCATTCGCAATAGATGCGAGGCACTCCCTGAGAATCTCCCGTCCCCCGAAAGATCAATGTACTCATAGAGCGAGCAGACGTACTTCTTCCCGGGATCTCAGCTGCTGGATCATGTCCAGCCATGCTTGAGGCTTATTCGGCAGCGCGGAATAATAAGTCGTCAGGAACTCTACGACGAGCGCGGCAGGAATGGCATCAAGCTCCTCGCCGCGGGGTAGAAAACAGAGATCCAGCTCGGACACCGCTTCACCCGTATGCTCCCAGGAAGGATGAACGTAAGTCAGGTCCAGACGCCGGTATCCGATATGCGACAATACCTCACGACGCACAATGGGATTCATTGGAGATACGCCGCCGAATTCATGCGAGACCGCCCGATAGGGATCGTATACCTCCGCAAACATGCCGATAGGCTCCGTACCTGATTGCTCCGCAAGCCGCTTCAAATCCTTCTCCCTGTTCGTCAGCAGGAATCGGCCGATTCCGAGTGCAGGCTTGCCAATGATGGTGAAATCCGTCATCGCTACGCGCATGTCCGGATAATAGCGATATTCGGTCGCGCCTACCACAGCTTCCTCCTTGAGCGCAACATAAACATGGATGCCGGGATCTTGCAGCGGCTCAGCCCAAAGATCATAAGCCAACACTTCCTCAGGCGGGAATATCGTGCCAAGCAGCTCATGGAGGGAGCGGAAATGCGGATCTTGAATAGATTGGATACGATGATAAGTCAACATGGATATTCCTCCTGCGTGTCATATATGTAATGAAGTAGTTAACTTTTGAACGGATTACGCCATTCCATCAGAACGGCATAGTTGAGCGACTGCTCATCCTCCAGATAGCCTTCCGCGATGCCCACCGGCATGCGGCCGCAGCGCAGCAGGAACGAAATGACGGGATCGTTCCACTCGCCGGACAACACTTTGGCTACGTATTGTTCGGGAGTCGCCGTGCCGGCTCGTTCTCCGTACCCCGGCATGCGGCCTCCCCCAAGCAGTCTGTCCAGTCCAAGATGGACGACCGTCTCGTACAAGGTTTGCATCAGCCACTTGCCCAGACCCGATTGACGGTAAGCAGGAACGACTCCGATATCAACCACATACAGCGTTTGGCCTCGCGGGTTATGATTTCGGATATAACCGTCATCGGTTACCGCCGACCAGCTGTGATCATGGCCGTAATCCGCCATATCGACGATGAGTCCGGTCATGGAGCCTACAATAACGCCATCGATCTCGGCGCATATTGCGCCCTCGGGAAATGTCTTTACATGGCAGGCAAGCTGCTCCTCGTTCCATAGCAGATCTTCCGGGAAAGGCGGGGGGAAACAAGCCTTCTGAACATCGATCAGACCAGCGAAGTCGTCTCTGCCGTAATTACGGATGACAGCTTTGACGAGCCGGCCCTCCGACCGAACATACAGCTCCTTCCTCATCGAGGGCTCCAGTCCGTATACAGATCGACTCTACGGTCTCTCCATGTCATGACCGATCCATCCTTCCTAACCTGCTCCAGCAAGGTTAGATCCAGATCGCCGACGACGAGCATATCATCGTTCACGACTCCTTCCGCGATAATGCCGCCTGGCGGGAACGGAATATCGTTCGGCGCAATAATGGCGGCCTGCCCGAAGTTGGCGCGCATAAAGTCTACGGTACGGAGCGAGCCGACCGTTCCTGTCGTCACGACGTAGACCTGATTTTCGATCGTTCTCGCATGACAGCAGTATCTTACGCGGTAGAACCCATGCCTGTCATCCGTGCAGGAAGGACAGAAGATGACATCCGCGCCCTTGGCTCTAGCCATTCGAACAATTTCCGGAAACTCGATATCGTAACAGGTTAACATCGCGATCGTACCGAATTCCGTCTGGAACACCTCGACGCCTTCCCCCTTGGACATTTCCCACTCCGTCACTTCAGTTGGCGTGAGGTGGATTTTGTCCTGGGTATCGATCTTCCCGTCCGGATGGAACAGGAAAGCTCGATTACGGCGTTTGCCGCCCTGGGTAGCGACTACATGCGTTCCGCCTATGATATACATGCCGTATTCGGCAGCAAGCGACCGGAACAACTCCACATAAGCATCCGTAAAGGTTGGCAGGAGATCGATCGGAAGTGCCTGGCCCTGCTCATCTCCGATCGACAGCAATTGAGTTGTCATAAACTCCGGGAATAACAAGAACTGAACGCCGTACTCCGACGCGTTGCGTACGTAATGAGTTACTTGAGCACGGAATTGCTCGAAGCCGGTAATATCCGTCAGCCGATATTGCACGGCAGCCGTACGAAATTTCATGATGCACCTCCGGTATTAGTTCGTGTTCAACCTCTATTAAGATTTCCGCTGCTTGAATTGCAGGGTGATCGTCGTCCCGAGATTCGGCAGGCTAAATACGTCGATCTTGCCTTCATGCATATCGACGATCCGTTTCGCGATGGACAATCCTAATCCAACGCCTCCCGTCGTGCGGCTTCTTGCGCTGTCCACACGGTAGAATCGCTCAAAGAGATGCGGGATTTCATTTTCCGGAATGCCCATGCCTTTATCTTTCACTTCAATTTTGACGATGTTTTTGGATTGGGAAACAGAGATGTCGATCGGCTCCTTGGAGTATTTGATCGCATTGTCCAATAGGGTAACGAGCAGCTGACGAATTTTATCTTTGTCGCCAGACATTCGAATGACCCGGGAGAACGTCTTGACCCGAATCTGCCGCTGGAACGTCGTTTGCAGCATCGTGGACAGCTCGTCTACGACCTGCACCACGTCGAACATCTCCAGCGTGAGCCAATCCTCCTGCTCCGCTTCTGCCAGCATCAGCATCGACTTGGTCAAATTCTGCAGCCTCGTCGCTTCCTTCGCGATCGCATCGATCGCTTCGTCCCGCACGCTTTCGTCATCGCGGCCCCAACGCTTGAGCAGACCCGCGTAGCTGCTGATGACCGTTAGCGGCGTCTTGAGCTCATGCGAAGCGTCGGCGACGAATTGCTTCTGCCGCTCGAAGGTCCGGTCCAGCCGTTCGATCATCTGATTGAATGCCCGCACGAGCTGTTGCAGCTCCGCGGAGTCTTCGCGGCCCGTGACATCGATCTGTCGCAGTTTGCCGCTGCGATCGATTTCCCGCATCGTATTGACCATTTGCTGGATGGGGGCGGTTAACCTCGAAGTGAACCAATAGGTTCCGAATATCGCAAACAGGATCGCTCCGGCGCTCGTGACGCTTAACGCTCCAACAAGCACTTGCAGATAATTGTCGAGCTCATCCAAAATCCGATTGATCTCCAACATCGCGATAACCTGACCATCAGAATATAGCGGGACACGCATGTAGATAATACGTTCCCCGCTCTTGGTCAGCATGCCGGTATGATGATAAGGTTCGAACGTTGCGGGCAGCTCCAGCAAACTGGCGTTAGTACCCGTAATATTCAGCACCCTGTTATTCGGACCGATGATCCTGATCATCTCGTTCGCGTTATGATATTCCTTGAGCAGATCCGGAGAGGAGAGTCCGCGCCCGCTCTGAATGCGAGGGTTCTCCAGCATCAGATTCATCTTGGTCGTAATGACCTCTTCTTCGCTCTCCGTCGTAATTTTGATTACGTAAAAATAGACGAAAATATTAAAAAAGATGAGGATAAGAATTAACCAGAAAATCGTAAAGAGCGTAAACCGTTTGCGAAGCGTCATGCATCCGGCTCCTTAATCATATAGCCGACTCCTCGCACGGTATGAATCAGCTTATGCCGATACCCCTTGTCCAGCTTTTGCCGCAGATAACGGATATACACGTCGACCAGATTCGTCTCCCCGATAAAGTCGTAGCCCCATACTTCCGACAAAATATCCTCGCGAGACTTCTCCTCGTTGCGATTCTCAACCAGATAAACAAGCAATTCGAATTCCCGAGGCGTCAGTTCAATGAGAATATCCTTGCGGTACACCTTGCGGGAGCGCAGCTCGATGGACAGATCGCCCAGCTTGATAATATCGGAGCCTTCCGCCTCTTTAGGGTACTGCTGGAAGATACGGAGAATGTTGCGGACACGCGCCAGCAGCTCCTCCATTGCGAACGGCTTCGTTATATAATCATTGGCGCCGTGCTCGAAGCCGCTTACCTTGTCAGGGACCGTATCCCGAGCTGTCAATAATATAATGGGAACAGGGTTGCCCGCCTGACGGATCAAGCGCAACACCTCGATGCCGCTCATCTCCGGCAGCATGACATCCAGCAGAATCAGCTGCCACTCGCCCGTGGAAGCCATCTCATAGCCCGACCGTCCATCCGGAGCAACGCCTACGGTATATCCCTCATGCTCCAATTCCAATTGCAAGATTCGAGCGATTCCCGCTTCATCTTCTACGACCAAGACGCGTTCATTCATAACGTGAAGCACCTTCCCTCTAGCAAAAATAATATATTCATCATAATTGAAGGCGCCAGAGGATTGCAAGCCGCATCATATTCGCCGGGGTCCTGGGAACGTCTCACTCCATCAACTTATCGATTAATGGCTGCAAAGCGATTGACAGCATTTGATCGAGCTGCTTGTGATCGGTGAGCCACTTCCCGCTCCAAATCAAGCTCCATATTTTTTCTTGCGGCAGCAGCGGGACGATTGCAGAAGGAGCGTCAGGCAGCATCGACAGCCAATATCTGTCATATCCAAAGTTTGTATGTTTGTTTGCAACATAATGGAAGACGCGACCTTGCCGAAGCGACTCCCCGCGGAGCCGTTTCAGCCTCTCCAGCCGTGCCGGCTGCCACTTGTATACATCGGGATCGGCAATAACGATTATGTGATCGGCTTTGCGAATGAGCGGGACGGATTCCGGAGCTTCCCAATCGCCGGATAAATCCACAATTTCAAATTCGCCTCTGTTCAGGCGAAGCTCTAGCTCGAAACGCGACCATTTGTCATCCTCTTCGTCGTTTGCAAATAATTCTTGATCGGCCAGCAGCCACCTTACAGGCGCAGCCTCGCTCTTGGACTTGCCCCGACCTCTGTTATTAAGCCCCTTCGCTCCTTCCCCCTTCTTCCAGTAAAGCTCTGACTCCCCCCTTATCGCAGCTGGCAGCAACTCGCACCACACCGGAGGCAATCCGGCATATTCGGCAGCCGTCACCGTCCTTCCACGTCTAGCAAGCAGAACAGCCAGCGTAATGGTTAACAGGGTTGCTCCAGCACCTCCCGATAAACTTAATAAAACAACTCGCACAGGACTTTCATTTGTTGCTTCGTTCTCGATTCGCGCAAATCGTGTTTGCTCTCTCTGAACTTTGTCCTCTCCAAGCAAAGTTCTCATCGACGTTTCAACTTCGCGCATCGATTGAAAACGCGATTCCGGATTCCAATGCAGCAATCGTTCCAACAATTCTGCAAAGGAGCCGCGAACAGCTGCCGGCAGCCTGAGCTTCCCTCTCCCATTGTCCCCATAACGAACGCCTCTTTCATCAGAAGTAGGTGTTCCTGTCAGCAAACTCAGCATCACGGCTCCAAGGCTGTAAATATCGCTTCGGGCGTCGCTCTGCAATCCTCGCAGCATTTCAGGCGCGGCGTAACCCGATGTTCCGAGCACCATCGTATCGCCTTGCTTTCCTTCCTTGTATATTCTCGATATCCCGAAGTCAATGAGCTTGACCGTCCCCGAACTGTCGATCATGATATTGGAGGGCTTCAAATCCCGATGAATGATCGGTCTCGGCTGCTCATGCAGATATAACAATGCAGAACATAGCTGCAAACCGATCCGGAGCACATCGAGATTCGTCATCGGTTTGCGCGTTTCTACCAGCCACTCGGCCAAGGTACTGCCTTCGATGTATTCCATGACGAGCGCCTCTACGCGATGAGGTTTATCCAGGGGGTAATAGTCCGTTATACGCGGAAGGTTCGGATGATCCAATCTCATCAACGTTGCTGCTTCGGACGATTCGGACGAGTTGCCGCCCTTGGATCTCGTTATCTTAAGGGCGACCCTTCGTCCTGCCAGCTTCGTGTCTCGGGCAGCATAAACAATCCCCATACCACCTTGTCCCGCAACTTTCTCAATGAGGTATCTTCCAGCAAATACATCGCCAATCCGAGGCATCTCACCAGTTTCCGTCTCCTCTGCCATTCCGTTCCCATCCCTTCCGGCCATATAGATTCCCAATAATTTGGCAAAAAAAACATCCCGGCAGCATCTGAAAAAATCAGATGCTGCCGGGATGCTTCCCCGATAATGCCCTATTGGCTACATTATATCATAATGAAGCATGTTCTCAAGCCATAAGAAGGACTTTTTGAACCCGCATTTAAAGGCTACTTCTTCTTCAGGAACAAGGTGATTTCCTCGCGGTTATGAAACAGTTGTTTGGCTCCAAGTACTACAAAACCTGTCTCCAATCGTTCCTTTACCTCCCTGATCGTCTGCAGCGGTTTCTTGTGCATCAGCTTGATCGTAATGATGGCCTTTGCGTCCCGTTTCAAGGCATCATTGAGGTCCAGCACGAGACGGGACATCAGTATTGGACTCCAGCTCATATCACAGACGAGCAGGTCGAAGGAAGCAGCCGCGAGCTTGATATCGGATGCATTTTGCTTGAGATGAAGCAAAGCCGGATGCCCTTTAAGCGACGCATGCATATCCGCCGGATCCACAGCAGTGACCCGAAGTCCGCGCTCCAGCAGCAGCGAGGTCCAGCCGCCCGGTGCGGCTCCAATATCAAGCGCATGGCCGAATTCCTCATACCGAATGCCGAATGCCCGCTCCGCCTCCAACAGTTTGAACTTCGCGCGCGAGATCTGTCCTTCTTCGCGTTGGAAGCGTACGGCTCCGCCAGGCCAATCCGACAGCATCTCCCGAGGCGTGCCGAAGCCAATGTATAAAACGTTATCGGCGCCATAAACGGAGATAATTACATCCGGCTGTTGAACGGCAGGCTCGCTGCCTATCTCCGCAAGTACAGCATCCAAGACGGATTTCGAATTCGCGGGCGTGTAATGAAAGATCGAGCCGGAATTCCGCCTGATATGCACGGCAGTACGACGATTGCCGAATATCGACCTGTCATTGCGGATCAGATCGGCTAAACCGTCCAGATCGCTTGCATCTCCCTTGACGACCAGTTCCCTGTCAATCGGCTGCAAATGTCGCAAAAAAATCGGCGGATTTGCCCCGACCAGCCCGAGCGCTTCTTCCTTGCCCATAGGACAAACCATACGGAATACTTCGCCAGGCGCAAGCTGCGTAAAGCTGGCTCCAGGCAGAAGGCGCCGCAGTTCTTCCATCGCGTACGACGCATATTGTTGATTGGCGGTTCCGATCCATTCGCTCACTATGTATTAGCCTCTTTCATTCATAATCTAATTAACCCCGATGATTTCTTGCGATCTCGTCCAGCAGATCATGGGGCATTGGCCCTCCGAACAGTTGCGTACGATCCGGCAAAGAAGCAGAGAGCGTATGATACATGCTGTTTCTTCCCGATACGCTGGATGTATGCAAGTAGATCCGGCTCGGAAAGCGCCCCGTGCTGACGATATGCCGCACGACTTCGTCCCCGGTAGGCTGCCCCCACCCAAGATCAAAGTCGAGCGACAGAACGTCTATCTCTTCGAACTGGATCAACTGCTTGCATTCTTCCGCATTACGCGCCAATACGAATCCATCCGGGCATCGGCGGTAATCGTCCAAGTAGACATGGATCATGAGGTTCCCCTCCTCGCGGTATCGATAATTACTTCTGGCAATCCGGACAGCTGTAACACTTGCGGCCAGCCACGGAAGATTTTTTGATCGTCCCTCCGCATCGCTTGCAGGTTTGGCCTTCCAGTTCGTGTACGGCCAGCCTCTCGCGATACAGACCCGAGATTCCGTCCCCGGCGAATAGAGGCAACTCCCTCACGCCTCCATGCGAGATGGAATCGCGGACGATATGATTTAATGCGGAGTACAGAGATTCCCATTCTTCATGGCTTAATTCCGCCGTTTTTCTGTCGGGTCGCAGCCCGGCCTCGAACAAAATTTCATCCGAATAGACGGGACCGATGCCGGCAAGCAAACTTTGATCAACAAGAGCGGTTTTGATCGAGCTTCTTTTTTTAGCGTAACGCTCCATGAACTTCGCCAGTGACAGTCGCTTGTCAAGGGGATCGATCCCCCTGCTCTTCATGATGGATTCCAGTTCCTTGACCGACATCAATTCGATGTCTGCCGCCGTTACCCCGTGCAAGGCCAAAAAACGGTCATCGAATCGAATATAGATGGACGCTTCCCTCTCCAGCGTTTCATTCGATGAACCCACATAGATAGAAGCTTCGTCAGAGAGACGGAAAATCAAACGTTTGCCGTTATCCAGATGGAATACGATCAGCTCAGCCCGTCTCTCCACGAACCAGACGCTTTTGCCAACGACATCTTGTTGCAGTTCCGTTGCATCCTCGTCAATAAGATCCTCATGAAATTCCAATGCCGTGATTGCGGCTCCGGAGAATCTCTCCGCCAATAATGCTCTGTATAGTTCTAATTCCGGAAGCTCTTGCATCTTGCCTTTAAACCTCCCAGCTAGTGTCCGATAATGAAAGCTTCTGCAATGACGGCAGGTCGGCAGTAAGCTCATCCAGCGTGTCATAGATGATGTCCGGCGTGCAGCCCGCCTGATTCTTGTAGTCGTCGTAATTCTCCCTCGTCGTGAGACCCGTAAGGACAAGCGCGGTACCGCAGCCGGAAGCAATGCCTGCAGCGATATCCGTAGCCAGATTATCCCCTACGACCCATGTCTCGCGGTGAGTCAGCCCAATGCTGTCTAGCGCGTAATTCATAAGAATGGAGGAAGGTTTGCCGATAATGATCGGTTCCTGACCGCTGGCCGCTTGGATCATGGCTCCTATGGAGCCTGCTCCCGGCAATAACCCGTGAGTAGATGGTACGAGACGGTCGGGATTCGTAAGAATAAAGGGAACCCCGCTCCGAATATGCTGAACCGCTTGTGCGACACGGTCATAAGTGAACTCTCTGTCTATCCCTTGTACAACGAAATCCGGATGTTCGTCCATTAACCGAAGTCCCGCTTCCGTCAAAGCTTCGCGCAGCCCTTTCTGTCCTATGACAAATACGGAGGAGTGAGGTGCAAGCTTGGCGATATAGACGGCTGCAGCCTGTGCGGAAGTGCATACATCCTCGGGACGCGCGGGAATTCCCATTGCGCTGAGCCGGCTTGCTACTTCAACTGGAGTAGCCGAAGAATTGTTCGTGACGAAACGATAAGCAATGCCCTCTCGCTGCAAGTGGCGAATCAACCGGTCCGCGCCGTCTACAGGACGCGAGCCCTGATACATCGTGCCATCAAGGTCGATCAACAATCCCTTCAAGGCCCCATGCTGATATTGTTTCATTTGGATAATGCTCCCAATTCTAGTTTATGAATTTTAGACTGTATTCTTTGAATTCGTTTGCGAACGTCCTGCAGCGCTATCGTCTCCTTATCGCTCAAGCGGCGGCCGCCCGATACGCTTTGCATTCGCGCAAGCGCCTCGGCGCAATAATGGAGCGACTGATGCAGTTCTTTGCTCCTATGCTCAAAATACATGGATAATTCAATACAGGCATCATGCCCGGATGCAGACAATGAGCTGCCGGATGCATGAACAACCTTCTGCCACAATACCACAGCGCGTTGCCAATTACCAGCCTTCTTATCTCTCGCCGCAAGCTTGTTTAGCGCGGATGGAGAAGGTTCCTCATGCAGCAACGCCCGCCCAAATAATTCTTCAGCCAGCTCCGACTTTCCCATCTGCTCCAGCCATAATCCCGTTCTCACCAGTTCCTCTGTTTCTTCCGGATATGGAATGCGCCGGAATATATCCTCCCGCAGCAGATGTCCAAAACGGATCGACAAGCAAGCAAGCGCCAGAAGGTCAAGCTCGTTATGAAGAAACACGCCCTCCAAAGGAGCTGGGTCTCCATCCGCCAGAAACTGAAAATATAGCTGAGGAGCAAGAGAGCCGGGAACATCCTCCGTTCGAAAAATGCCCAATCTCTCTTCTTCGATATGGCTGAGCTTGCAGGATGCCAGAGTATTGCGCCAGATGGATCGCGAAGGATGCAAAAAATCCAGGTGAAGCGGCTGCTCGAGTTCTCTCCCCATCGCGTTCATGATCATCCGATTCTGCACAAGCGGCCAATCGAATGTCTTGCCATTATATGTGGCCAAATAACGATAATTGCTTAAGCGCTGCTCCAAATCGTACAGCATGGCATATTCCTCGGCAGGATGGCGAATCAGCGACTGCTCTACGATAAACTTGTTCCCTTGCACAAAGGCAAAGCCGGTCATAAAAGGCACATTGCCCGTCCCAACGCCCAATCCGGTCGTCTCCAGATCCAGATACAAAATGGATTCGGGCTCTACTGGCTGCTGGGCAGCATGGAACTCGGACAATCCCGTTGCCGCTTCAATTAATTCTCCTAATTGATGAGTGCCGTGTTGGTAGTCAAGACTAAATTCCGTTCGACGCACCAAATAATCGCCCTTCGCGCCTCTTCGGAGCGTAACACCGAAGGATGCCCATCCCGGATGCAGCTCCTCCTGCGGCTCGCATTCTGATTCTGACGAAGACACAACCGTTTCGGTCGCCGTGCGAGCTTCGCTTGCAGCGCTGGCTCGAAGCCTGTTCATACGTTCCCGCATGCTCATGCGCCTGCACCTGCTTCCTTCAGCAGCGCCAGCGCCTGTTCTTTGCCAAGCAGCCCGACCTCTTCGATCGGCCCGACGCAAGCCGGACATCCGCTCATACAGCTGCAAGAAGTAATGAGCGTCCTTGCCCGCTTAATCAGCTCGTCGTGTACGTCGTACAACCTTTCGCTAAGCCCGATGCCTCCGGGATAACGATCATAGAAGTAGATCGTCGGTTTTTGCGAATGAATGGCTTTTACTTGAGGCACGACCCGAATGTCAAAGGGATCGCACATGAGATAGAGCGGAGCGATATGAACGAGCACGTTCGCAATGCCCAGCAGCGCGAACTGCATTTCGTTTTTGGAACGCGTAGCCGCAGCCTCGTCGCTGAAGGAAAACCAGTAGCTGCTCGTATGCAGCTCCTCTTCGGGCAGGTGAATCGGCCCTGAGCCGATGTTCTCGTGAGTGCCCAGTCGTATTTTTTTAAAAATGGTCGCCTTCGCATTTACGGTTACTTCGCCATATTGCCTAAGGAGCTCCCCCGACGTGGTCTCCTTGTCTACATGCAGCACCTTCAGCTCGACCGCCAGGTTGGCATCCGTATAATACTCGACATCGACCTCGCGCACATAAGCCTTCTTCTCCGGGTAGTCCAGCTTCTCCACCTGGAATTGCACGCCTTCATGAATATAGATAGCCTCTTCGTGGATCAAGGTCGGTGCGCTAAACCGATCAACCTCGCCAAGGACCCTGTGGTCGCTTGTCGTCATATCGATGATAACGAAGTTCTCCTGCGCAGCGGACCTCAACGAGATGTTATGCGCAGGGAAAGACTGTTCCATCCAGAACCAGCGGTCATTGGCGTAATGGAGCACTCTCTCTTCGACTAAAAACTCCATCATATCCTCCAGCTTCTCGCCTCCGAACGTATCCCCTCGCTTGAACGGCAGCTCGTAAGCCGCACACTTTACATGATCGATCAAGATCAGCAGATTATCGGGATGGATCAGCGCCCGCTCGGGAGGACGATTGAAAAAGAAGTCCGGGTTCTGAATCATGTATTGATCCAGCGGATTGCTGCTCGCCACCATAAACGTTACGGAGCTCTCCTGCCGTCTGCCTGCTCTGCCTGATTGCTGCCACGTGCTTGCGATCGTACCGGGGTACCCGTTAAGCACGCAAGCCTGCAACTGACCGATATCGATGCCAAGCTCCAGCGCGTTCGTACTGACAACGCCTCGTATCTCGCCGCTGCGAAGCCCGCGTTCGATCTCTCGCCGCAGCTTTGGCAGATAGCCACCTCTGTATCCCCGTATGCTCTTGTCGCCAAGCTTGTCCTTGACCAGCTCCTGCAAATAAGTCAGCAGCAGTTCCACGCGCACGCGGCTGCGGGCGAATACAATGGTCTGCACGCCCTGCTTCAGAAGCAAGGCCGCGAGTCT
Source organism: Paenibacillus sp. MY03 (assembly GCF_002165585.1). NCBI lineage: Bacteria > Bacillati > Bacillota > Bacilli > Caryophanales > Paenibacillaceae > Paenibacillus > Paenibacillus sp. MY03. Next base: position 109,481 of record NZ_MXQD01000018.1, read on the forward strand.
GCGAGTCTCCAGCACGCTGCTTCTCCGTATGCCGAGCTGTCGGTTCACAACAGGCGGATTATAGAAAATGATATGTTTTTCGCCCATCGGCGCGCCGTTGTTGTCGATCAGCGTCACCCGCTCGCCAATCAGCCTCTCCGCGTGTTCGCGCGGGTTGTCGATCGTAGCCGAGGCGCAAATAAATTGAGGTTCGGAGCCGTAAAAGCGACATATTCGTTTAAGTCTCCGGATCACGTTTGCCACATGGCTTCCGAATACGCCGCGATAGGCATGGACCTCGTCAATCACGATGTATTTGATATTCTCGAACAGCTTGACCCACTTCGTATGATGCGGAAGAATGGCCGAATGCAGCATATCGGGATTCGTCACGACGATATGTCCCGCGTTGCGAATCGCCGTGCGAACGGTGGGCGGCGTATCGCCATCGTAGGTATGCGTCTTGATATCGACGCCCATGAGGTCGGCGACCGCCTGCAGCTCCGCCACCTGATCCTGGGCAAGCGCCTTGGTCGGAAAGAGATACAACGCTCTCCCTTCGTCGTTCTCCAGCAGGCTTTGCATGACGGGCAAGTTATAGCATAACGTCTTGCCCGAAGCCGTCGGAGTCACGGCGACGACATGATCGCCCCGCCTCGCCGCCCGGAATGCATCGGCCTGATGCGCATACAGCTCCGTCACTCCGCGAAGCCGCAGCCCCTCTTTCCAGATGGGATGCAAGTCCTCCGGCAAGGGGACGGACACGGCCGGTCTGGAGGGGATGGTACGCCAATGCGTGACATTCGCCATAAGCTCCTCGTCTGTCTTTATGTATCCGAGCCAATCCTCCAGACTGGCCGCCCTGCCCGTCCAGGTGTTCATCATTGCCACTCTCCGTTCCCCGCGCTTCCCCGCGCCTAGTCATTCGTTGTTGTCATTTTAACATACTATACAGAATTAGAATATACGTTCGATCTATTGCGTCATTCCGGACAGCCTCGCTCCTCGCCGCTGACCTTCCGCAATATCTCATAACAGCCCAGATCAAGCGCTGCCGCGCTGTTGGGGAATACCATCCGAGCTTCCCCCTCCAAATTCACCAGCTCTTCGTTGCTGTATCTCCCGCTGAAATGAGTCATCAGCAGTCGCTTCGCTCCCGCTTCTCGAGCAGCAAGTGCAGCTTCGCTTGTGGTGCTGTGCCCGAATTCATGAGCCTTCGCTTCCATTCCGGCTGCAAACGTCGCTTCATGGATGAGCAGATCCGCTCCCCTTGCAAGCAACAAGGCGTTAGCGCAAGGACTGGTGTCGCCAAGCACCGTCACGATCCGGCCAGGCACGATCCCATCCGTAACGGAAGCCGGAGTCACTACGCGCCCGTCCGCCAGAGTCACGGTTTCGCCGCGTTTTAATCGGCCATATAACGGACCAGCCTCGATACCGAGTTGTTGCAGCTTGTCCGTCAGCAGCCGGCCAGGCGCATCGCTTTCGGTAATTCTATAGCCGAAGCAAGATACTCGATGCAAAAGCGGTTTCGCTTCCACCTTGAACCCAGGGCCATTATAGACGACTTCATCGCTGGCGTTTTCAGCCAATTCATGGATAACCAACTCGTAATCAAGCGTTGTTCCCGTCAATTGAAAGATTGTCTCGATGTACTTCTTCAAACCAATCGGACCGTACAGGTCCAACCGGCTGACGCCTCCGTCAAAGGATCGTGTGCTGAGCAGCCCTGGCAAGCCATAGAGATGATCGCCATGCAGATGCGTAATAAATATTTTTTCCAGCTTGCTCAGCTTCAGGGGCAACTTCATTAGTTGATGCTGAGTTGCCTCGCCCGCATCGAACAACCACCAAGCGCAATGCGGCTCAGGCAGTTGCAGCGCTGCGCCTGTCACATTCCGATGTTTATTCGGTCTGCCTGCGCCGGTACCCGTAAACCATACCTTCATCGTTTTCCTCCAACGATATTTGACGTATCTGCCAATAACAGCTTTGACCAAAGGAGCCCTCCTCATTACGGCTCATAAGGGCCGAAACGGGGAAGGCTCGCTATCTATCGTTTCTTTGTCTTACACTTTCTCCACGTTGAAATATTGCGCCTCCGGATGAGCGAACACCATTGCGGAAACAGAAGCTTCCGGCTCCATCATGAAACCTTCTGTCAGCTCAACGCCGATATCCTCGGGCTTCATGAGCTCGAAGAGAGGTCCTTGATCCTCCAGATTCGGACATGCCGGATAACCGAACGATACCCGAATTCCTTGATATCGGGCGCCGTGCCGCTGCTTCATCGTCATCTCGGCAGGATCCGGATAACCGCAAATATCGCGCATCATATGATGGACGCGTTCCGCCAACCCCTCCGCTACTTCCAATGCAACGGACTGCAGCACGTGGGAGCGCAGATAGTCCCCCCCGTCCTTCCAACGATTGGCCAGATCCCTAATGCCTTCCCCGGCGGTTACAACCAGGAACCCGACATAGTCCATTACGCCGCTCTCCGTCGACTTAAGGAAGTCGGAAAGGCAGAGGAATGGCTCAACCTGCTGACGCGGGAAGGTAAATCGTTTGATTTCCCTCGTATGATCGGCGGGATCGTAAATGATAACGTCGTTGCCCGAAGATTGGGCCGGGAAGAAACGGTACATCCCCTGCGCCTTCAAGAAGCCTTCCTTGCTACCCTCACGAATGACTTCGTCAACGGTTGCCTTCAAATGGATCGCCTTCTCGTTCCCCTCAGCCAGCAGCTTTTCTACCGTTCCCTTAAGTCCCAAGTGATGGCCAAGCAGCATCTGCATGTTGACGTAAGGCACGATCTGCGGGATCGGGACATCGCGCAGGACGTGACGATCCGTATCCGGCGGCGCGAATACCGGGGCATCAGGCGATATCTTCGAACGGACGGCACGCGATAACTGGGGCAGCTGCTTCTCCGTTTCCTCCGATGCGGCTCCAGACGCCTTGTAAGCTGCAAGCTCCTCTTCCAGCCTCTGCCGGTGCTCGGGATCCATTAGCTTGTTGGCTATATCGAGGCCGTCCATCGCATCCTTTGCATAAAGCACGAGACCATCATATTCCGGACCAATCCTCGTCTTCGTGAACTTGCGGGTCAGTGCGGCTCCGCCGACCAGAATCGGCGCATCGATGCCGGCGTTCCGCATGTCTTGTGCGGTGATGACCATCTGCTGAGCGGATTTCACGAGCAGACCGGACAGACCGATCGCGTCCGCTTTCTCTTTGCGGTAAGCTTCGATAAGCTGCTCAGGCGGCACCTTAATCCCCAGATTAATGATTTTATAACCGTTATTGGACAAAATAATTTCTACCAGGTTTTTGCCAATGTCGTGGACATCGCCTTTTACCGTAGCCAAAATAATTTTTCCTTTGACGGCCGTTTCGTTTTTCTCCATAAAGTTTTCCAAATGCGTGACGGACGCCTTCATGACTTCGGCGCTCTGAAGCACCTCGGCAACGATCAACTCGTTGTTGTTGAAGAGCCGGCCGACCTCTTCCATCCCCTTCATCAGCGGGCCGTTAATAATATCAAGAGGCGCGTATTTTTTTAGCGCTTCGTCCAGATCGGGTATCAATCCTTCTTTTGTACCTTCCACAATATACGAGCCGAGCCGCTCTTCCAACGAAAGGTTGGAGATTTTTTCTTTTTTCTCGACTTTCTTGTTACGGAATGCCGCCACGAACGCTGCCAGCGTATCATCGTTCGTATTGTAGATCAGAGCTTCTGCGAGTTGACGTTCTTCCTCCGGAATGGAAGCATATCGCTCCAGCTTCTCCGTATTTACGATGGCATAATCGAGACCTGCCTTGGTCGCATGATACAAATAAACGGAATTCAGCACTTCGCGTCCCGCGTCCGGCAAGCCGAAGGAGATGTTGCTGAGTCCGAGTATCGTCTTGGCCCGAGGGTACTTCTCCTTGATCATCCTTATCCCTTCAAGGGTCTCCACGGCAGAACCAATGTATTGCGGATCCCCGGAGCCGATCGGGAACATGTTAGGGTCGAATATGATGTCCTGCGGGTTCACGCCATACTTCTCAACCAACAGATGATAAGAACGGTCCGCAACCTCCATTTTCGCCTCGCGAGACACCGCTTGGCCGCGCTCGTCGATCAGAATCATGACGACTGCCGCGCCGTAGCGATGAATCAGGGGGACGATCTTCTCGAACTTCGACTCCCCGTCTTCCAGGTTAATGGAATTGATGATCGCTTTGCCTTGCGAATATTTGAGACCCAGCTCGATAATATGATCATAAGTAGAGTCCAGCATCAGCGGCGCTTTAATCTTCTTGACGACTTGCGGCAGAAATTGGTGCACGGCGAACGCTTCGTCGATATCGGTATCCTGCAGGTTGATATCGATGACATGCGCGCCGCCTTTCACTTGCGAACGGGCAATCTCCGAAGCTTCGTCGAACTTCTCTTCCTTAATAAGACGTTTAAATTTACGGGATCCCGAAATATTTGTCCGTTCGCCAATCATATAGGGACGGTTGTCCGATTCGATATAGACGGTGTCAATGCCGGATACCGCGTCGGCATGGGCGCCTTCACTCGAACGCGGCGAATAGTTCGCCAACGTCTCGGCAAGCTCCTTGATATGGGCAGGCGTCGTTCCGCAGCAGCCGCCGGCGATATTAAGCCAGCCTTGATCGGCGAATGCCGCGATTTTTTTGGCCAATGATTCCGGCGATTCATGATAATGCCCGTTCTCGTCCGGCAAGCCGGCGTTAGGATAACAACTGACCGCCGCGCTCGAGATTTCGCTTAATGTTCGAATATGATCGCGCATAAACTCAGGGCCCGTCGCGCAGTTAAGACCGATGGAGATGGGATTCAAATGCTCCAGAGAGATGTAAAACGATTCGATGGATTGACCTGCAAGCGTCGTTCCCATCGGCTCGATCGTTCCGGAGATCATAATCGGAAGCGTTATGCCCGTCGTCTCAAATGCATTGCGAACGCCGATGCTGCCTGCCTTAACGTTGAGTGTATCCTGAGATGTCTCCAGAAGGATGGCGTCCACGCCGCCTTCAATGAGAGCCACCGTTTGCTCGTAATAACTTTCAATCAACTCGTCGAATGTAACGCCGCCGGTCACCGACAACGTCTTGGTTGTCGGCCCAAGTGCACCTGCAACATAACGAGGTTTGTCCGGCGTGCTGTATTTGTCCGCAGCATCCCGCGCCAGCTTCGCCGCGGCCAGATTGATCTCCCTGGCTTTCTCGGGGATGTCGTAATCCTCGAGAACGACACTCGTAGCGCCGAATGTATTCGTCTCCAGAATGTCTGCCCCGGCCTCCAGATATTGCTCATGAATCGATTGAATAACATCGGGACGCGTCAGAACGAGCATCTCATTACAGCCGTCCAGCTCCGCGCCGCCGAAATCGTCCTCCGTCAAGTTGGCTTGCTGAATCATCGTTCCCATAGCGCCGTCCAGAATCAAAATCCGTTCTTTAAGCGCTTGTTGTAAAGTCCTTCTCAACAATTCCTTACACCCTTCCTACACGTCATATGCATCCTTCATGCACCCGTTTAGTTTAACAAATAGTTTAACAGAATAGCCATTAGCTGAAAAGGTTCGTTCATCGACATTTTCGGTACCGGAGCACAAACCTCGCTTGTTCACCCTGATGGACAGCCGCCAGATTGTAGCCGTTCGCCGCTTCATCGAGACAGAAGGTTGACTAGCGTTTCCTTTCGCAGATAAACAATTCCAATAGGGCAAGTAAGGATTCCGCTAGATAAACGGCAAGCCCCTCCGGCCTTCAAATGCTGCAGAGGGGCTTTTTTGGTTATAAATATGAGTCCATAACAGCTATTATTGCTCCAATAAGGTAATTAGCTCTTCCAGATGGGTAATCTCGTAAGACGGTACGATCTCGTCCGTGCGAGTCGCGCCATGACGATTAATCCATACCGATGTCATTCCGATCGTATTGGCGCCAAGTATATCCGTCGTCAGCTTGTCGCCGACCATGATGCCATGCTCCGGTTCGATGCCGAGACGTTCCAGCGCATGCTTAAAGATAGGCGCAGCCGGTTTCCCTTGTCCGAATTCACCCGAAATAATAATATGATCAAAGTAAGGAATAAGTTCGGGCACTCCGTCAAGCTTCTCCTTTTGGAGATCGGGTGAGCCGTTGGTAAGCAGAAGCAGCTTGTATTTCCCTTTGAGCGCATCCAATACGCGGAATGTCTCATCGTAAACAAGCGGCCGCGAGCGTCGTTCTGCCGGGAACAGCTCCGCAAGCGTTGCGCCAAGCTCTTCGTTGTCGACGCCCAGCGCTTTAAGGCCTTGTGTCCATGCAGCCTTCCTGTATCCCGGAGCCAGTTGTTGCAGCTTGCGGAACTCAACTTGCTCGCCTGCCGTGAAATTCGCCCAAAGGCCTTCAAAAGGATTAATGCCGATCATCTTCGTAAACGGGAAGGTTTCGTAAGATTCGTACAAGGCTCTTGCTTCCTTGCGTACCGCCTCCTCCAACTCGTCCGGATTTAAGCCAGTAGCCGCCGCGCCTGCTTCGCAGGTAGCACGGAAAGCCTCTCTTACACTGCGGTCATCCCACAATAATGTATCGTCCAGGTCAAATAATACCGCTTGCTTTGCTGCCATGTCCTGTATCTCTCCCCTGTGTTATTTCTCCTCGAATGTAATGCCGTGTACTTGAGCAAACGACTTCATTTTGTCGGTCATCGCCGCCGTATTGAAACGATTAAGGAGACGCGAGAACGTCCAGCCGCCGCCCTTTTTAGGCAAAATCGTCACATAACCGTCTTGTACCCGAATGGAACCGATATCCGCCGCAATAAGCCGCTTGTCGCCTGTCATCCGGCGAGACTGCACATAATCCTTGCCGATCTTAAGATAGGGCTTGCGGAAAAAAAAGAGGGCTGCGAGCAAAAAATACATACCGATCGTTACCCAGCTCATCGTCGTCATAACGAATTTGGGATCTGCCGACATAATCGCGATGTACGCGCAGATAAACAAAATCAATAAAATCGGCAGCAAAAAATTGCGGCCGGTAAATCGATCCGCCTTCTCTGCATTCATCACTAACTGGCCTTCACCGTGCTTCTTGCGTTGCTTATTAATAGTAGACATGTTTTTGCGCACCTTGCGCTCCCAGGACCGTGACAGATGGATTCCTCCTTCATATAATAGCAAGCTCCGGAAAGGAGCTCTTAATGTTTGACGCCGCCGTTGCCTTCGTTCTCTTCATCCTCGACAAACTTGATTGTATCAAGCTGTTGCTTGAAGTTGGCTTTGAAGTTGTTCAGATATTTCTGGCGAAGCACATCTCGTTCCTTCAGCTCTTCATCCGTTAAGCCGACGGTTTTGTTTTTGCGGGAAAGCTCGTTGATTCTGGCAATCAGACTATCAAAATCCAATTTCATTACCCCTCTCTCATGTTGCGAACACATTACTCCTACTTTGACATTTTCAATAAGGCATTGTCAAGGCGAAGCCCCCAAACGCAACTAGTTTCTATAATACATAAAAAGAGATCTCCCTAAAGAATGGGAAATCTCTAAGCACTCATTATTAAATATATCGCTATTACAACTCCATCAAATATCAGGAATAATTAACTTCTGACCAGGATGTATCGTCACGTTGTCCAAATTATTGCGATTCTTGATCGAGAAAACAAGATAACCTATATCACTGCCGTTCTTAAACGAACTGGCAATGGACCACAACGTGTCTCCGCTGCCTACCGTCACGACTTGCTCCGATTCGCTTGGCCCCTCAACGACCGTGCTGGAAGCATTTGTACCGATTATAAGAAAGCTGCTGAAAACAAGCGTAAACACGATCAAACTAATCATCAGCTTTGCCATATGCCTGATCAGCCAATGAGGCTGAGCAAGCTCCTTGGTTTCGCGGATATTACCACGGTATATGGAACGGTATGAGCTTGTACTTGGATTCATTATCATCATTGTCAGCACCCCAAACGTTTGTTCTGTTTTTAATTTAACACGAACAAACGTTTCCGTCAACGATAAAATGCGAACGTTTGAGCTTAAGAACTTATGTTTGTACGAACGGCGGTTCTATGCTATAATTTGACACAATAAGATGAATGGAGATGATGAACGTGTCGAAGATTTCCAAACGGCAAAATTCGATCCTTGACTTTATAAAGCAAGAAGTTAAAGAAAAAGGTTATCCCCCTTCCGTACGCGAAATTGCCGAGGCGGTCGGCCTGCTGTCGAGCTCGACGGTACATGGCCATCTGGACCGCCTGGAAAAAAAGGGATTTATCAGACGCGACCCTACGAAACCTCGGGCGATCGAGATTTTGAGCCAGGACGATAATGACAACGTCATCCAGATGCCCGTTACACAAGTTCCTATCGTGGGTAAGGTAACTGCCGGCGTACCGATCACTGCTACGGAGAACATAGAAGACTACTTCCCTCTTCCTGCCCACTATGTTGGCGACAACAACAACGTGTTCATTCTTAACGTTATTGGCGAGAGTATGATCGAAGCCGGCATACATAATGGCGACTACGTCATCGTACGCCAACAGCAGACGGCCAATAACGGAGAGATTGTCGTCGCCATGACAGAAGACGACGAAGCGACCGTCAAAACGTTCTACAAAGAGAAAAATCATATCCGTCTCCAGCCTGAAAACGAGACGATGGAGCCGATTCTTTTGCAGAACGTCACTATTCTCGGCAAGGTCATCGGACTTTTCAGAGATATCCATTAAGCAGCAACGCGGCAACGCCGGTATGGACAAATCCATATCGGCTTTTTTTCGTTCAGATCAAGCAATATGACATCCTGCATCCCCTTTCAAGACTTTGTAAACATACTCCTTTGCTACTAATGGGCGATAACCGTTATGCCGATAAACCATAAGAGGTGTATAGAGGTGGATATCGCAGCTGTCTCGATGGCTATGAGCCAGTCTTCCCTATCCCAGGCCGTCAACATTCAAGTGTTAAACATGGCTAAGGGAAATGCGGAGCTTCAAGGACAGAATCTGGTTCAAATGATGAGCCAAAGCCTTGACCCTAACCTGGGCAAATCTTTGGACATTCGGGTTTAATACGTTAATTTAATTGTATAAAATGTTCCCATTCAAGTCACCCAACACAATACAAAAACCAGCCCGCTCACCATTAAGGTCAGCGGGCTTCCATTTCATTCACAATTGTAAATCTTGTAAATATCCGGTATGCAAGATGAGCGAATTAAAAGTTCATGTTCGAAATGGTAAACAAATTCGCTTAAAAAGTTGGTCCGGGACAGTTCCCGTTATTTTCCTGCAGCATTTCTTTCTTCGCACCAAAAAGCCCGCTAACCATAACGGTCAGCGGGCTTAATTGTCTTAGTACAACGTCCGATATTGATCGCGTTCCCATTGTTGCACTTGGGTCCGGTTTAGATACTTTGACGTATTATAGGAGGTAACGGATGGCAATGCCGTCTATTATATAGAAGTGAAAATTTAAAAACCGCAATAAAACGCATCAAAAATCAACTTTCGGGGGCATTCGGGGGGCATTTTCGGGGGCATTTTCGGGGGCATCGATATTGCTGAAAATAATGATTAAAAAAGAGCCGTATGGGAGAACATCCCTGCGGCTCTTTTGCATGTTAATCCATCCACTATTAATCCGTCAATGACTCGAATTGCTCACCTTCATAATATCCATAAACGGCACTCTATCCGTTTCGCCATTCTTCTGCTCGATGTGTATCAACTTCGTTCGAGAGTCCATCTTTACGATCCGGCCGACAACGGATTTCTGATACCAAACCTCCAACTGCACCACCGTCTTTTCATCATGAGCCTCTACCAAGCGTTCTCCTAATTCCTCTAATACATATTCATCTCTTGTCGGCCTTTTCGGCCCTTTATCTCTTGCCATGTTTGCTCACCCTCTATCATTTTTTAATTGCTTGCCTAATTGCAAGGTGTAATCAGTGAATTTTGTCCTGATATCCGTACGTAACACTTCTCTTACGATACCAAACCGTTCTTCGTATCCCCTACAATAATAACGGTAATAAATGATATCGTCATTTATTTCTTCCTCCACTACTTTGATATTGAGGTTTTTCAGCCCTTGCTTAAGTGCATAAAAGTCCTCTGTAATGCTAAACAAAATGTATTCCAAACAACGAATGATTACTCCCTTAAGGGCTATATGAGCAAATCCCATGTCATCGTTGCTTTTTTGTATCCTCTTCAGCATATGTGGATACAAAATAAAATCCCGAATCATAATTAATTCTTCCGAAGTTGGTCGTCCGGAAAGCTTGGGCTGATCCCGCATTTCATATTGGCCCTTGTGCTCCGTTAGCAGTATCTTCGATTTCCAGCGTTCATTACCATCCAGCTTGCTCATTTATAGTGACCTCCGATCTGTCCTGCTCGTTCTCGGGCTACTCCGGCATCGAACATTGAAGATGCTCTTATAATAGCCATGTCGCCAAATCGATCTTTGATTGCGTCCGTCGTTTTCTCCAGCTCGAATATTTTGTGGCGGTTATCAAAAAGATCCAGCTGCTGCACTCGGTCGCTCGAGAGCTGATTCAGAGCAATCATAAGATGTGATGCGGGCAATCCCTGCCAGTACTCATTAAAGAGCCGCATTACAGCCTCTGAGAGCTCATGTGTGAGTGATGTGGGATTGATTAAGGTCAATTGGCGATTAAACGTATTAGCTCTTTTTCCGTCCGTCTCTCCCATATCAAGGGATACGACTCGCCCCTGTACGCCCAGCCTCCTAGCACGACGGCAGACCTCTATACATAGCTCCAGCAGGACGACTTCGAAATCTTCCCTTCGAGTATACAGAGATGCTCGTAACGTCTTTCCATGGCTTACCGATTTAAGAGACGCGCTGATTGAGGAGACAACCGGACTCGGATATATGCCACGGGATATCTGCCAATAATACTCGGCTTGGATGTCACTTTGCTTACCCATCATACGACGCATTTAGCTTTTTAAAAGCTGGCAGTTCCATTCGTGCAACATGTCCGATCGTATCAATACCCCACATCGTAAAGCGCCTGGTCATCCTTGACGCTACCATAAACATCTGATGGATAGGCAGCGGCCATAGGTCGGACTCGATGTTGGAGTAGTCTAGGCGTTAAATCCCGTCAGGATGTTGCATAGCGAAATTGTCTGTAGCAGTTTTGGCTAGGACCTTCGTCGGCCCTATCCCCACCCCTACTCCATACGCCAGTCGATAGCTGGATGCGCTGCTGGATCTGACCCAGCAATCTCTTCCGCCGTTCCGTAAAGGCCGACGGAGCCAGTTACGTCCAAAAATTGCTCATCAATTGAATAGGGCTCGACCAGTGGTGTAAATGATTCAAATATTTCAGTGATCAACAAGGAAGCGGTGATGTAACGCTACATGCGTGGCTTTATGATGATGAGATCCTTGCATAGAGCTAGAGCCTCGAACACCCTGCTCACCGTTGTCACGCCCTGAGCTTTTGCAATTGGGCATGCCGCTAATATAATGCCGCTGCGGCGCTCCGGGTCGGCTACAGCTACTGGCTTATCCTTATATTCAGGGTACGCAGCTTTTTCAACAGACGCGTAAAAAGATTGCCCATCGACCAATAGGATTGAACGTTCAGGAGGCATGTCGGTTTACCTGTTCCACGTCCACAATATTCCTCACGTAAAAGATACGGATGGATCCAGCGGAGAAGCAATTCATCTTTTCACCAAGCCTCCGATTTCATTAATCATGAGTGTCTTTTATATTCATTGTTCTTCTCAAATAGCGTTCTTTTAGTTTGGCAATTGGATCGGGTTTTACTTTAGTTTTCGGAACCACTGGTTCGAACATTTGGATCTCATCCGCCCCAACAGCCCTAGAAAGCAATTCATGAAGTAACTCGTGACTCCTCTCCCGGCCCGCGAACCTTTATCAAGTCATATTCGTTCGAATCCAGCATTCGCCCCAGTGTGATAATTCCTGACTTTCTAAGCGCATTGGCGATACGGACGTACAAACTGTTATCTTCTTGTTCCGTCTTAAAATGTCCAAGCACCCTAATGTCGTACTCCTTGTATTCCTCTACTATGTGATGTCGTTCTCGTAATGGCCGTGCTACACCCTTCCCCATCCTCTTCACCCTATTTCATGATGTTTAGCAATGAGTATAATGCAACCATTTGAACATTTTCTTTATCTCAGTTTAGAGCTATGTAGACAAAGTATGTCTGGATTCGGGAAGTTTGAGCCCCCATAAAACTCTCCGCGCTTTCCTTTTCGCTTAATCAGAAGGTACCTCCTTTATCGTAGTAGCTACCAGCGCCGTTGTGGTAATGTCAAAAACTTCTTGTAAGATTTTGCTTTCATATGTAAAATCCATACAGGAGGCGTTAATTATGAGTAAATTTTTATTATCAGATGAGTTTAGTATAAGTGTGTCGATTTTCTCCCTGATACTTGGTCATATTCTTTTGGTATCAAGAGAACAAATCAAAAAAGCAGGCTAATAAAGAAACTTTTAGATTAACGGAAGAATTCGTTAATTTAATTATTAGGAATTGTGTAAACAAAAAAGTAAGTCTGTCAGATATTGATCTTTCTTATATGCTTGAGGGATTAGTCCTTATAAAAAATGCTGAATATAAATATACCCTTCAAGAAATAGTTAAAATGGTATACGCAAGAGTATACGAGAATGAGCATATTAGTGATGAAGTAAGGAAAGGTTTATTAAAAGAAATAGAACTTTATCTTCACGATGCTATTCAGAATTATGAAAGTTATATTGCTAAAAATGATGTTACGCCTCGATCTATAAAAGACCTTATTATATACATTGTTGTATTGGTACTTGGGTTCATTAGCCCATTTATCGTAAACAAACTCATTTCATTTGAAGAAAATCAGATTCTTTTTACATTAACTCTAGCTATTTCTGTAGTTGTTACTTCGATGTTTTCTGCAAGATTAATCAAGCTATTATTGTTACTCATTGATAGTTCTAAACAACAGCAATCATTGTACAGACCCACTAGTGAAAAGTCACTACCTCGTAACAACAGCAATATAGATAAAAGTGATTCAGGTCTAGATGATGAAAACGATTCAACCGACGAAGTAACTATTTATAAACTAATACAAATGAATGATCAACATATTATTGAGGTGTTTAAACAAAGATTCATACTGGAGTTTCTTATTCAAAGTATATCAAGACACAGTCTAGGTGATTTTAATGAAAAATACCCTATAGGTAGAGCGGTCTCCAAGTTAGCAGATAAAAGCGTTATCTCTTCTGAATTAGCTGATATTATTTTAATTGTTTATAGGTGGAGTAGCAGAATTGTTCATGCACATGATTTACATTATAATGATTCATATTACTTAGATTACATAAATCAAATGAAGAGTACATCAAATGAACTTTTTGATATACTTCAAAAATATCAGGATAAAGAAACAACTTTGATTTCATTCAATTAGTTGGATCACCTGTGGTTACGAGCATTACATAATATGTTTTTCCAACTTCAATGTTATAAACTAACAATAAACCTTCGCCATTAGTCTTAAATCTGCTGCGATAATTCTACTTAAATCATCCCCATCAAATACTCCCAGCATATAATGTATACATTTGGTTCCATAAAGAAGAAAGCCCGCTGTCCTAATGGATAGCGGGCTTTAAACTGTTAATATACGGAAACGTCAGTTATGATGCCAGTGGCGAAAATCTGTTGCTTCGTTTGACCATTAATTCATTCCAATTATAAGCATGCCTATGAGGAACTTTGGGATGAGTGGGGAGCCCGATGTAGTTCGAAGTTTTCGTGGTGAGCAAATGTCAGTTTGCCTGTTTTATGGGCAATTTAGCTTTTTATTGCAAGAGTCATGATACTATATATTTCTTTGAACTAATAAACTTTGTCGGGTATATTAGCAAAAAATCTTCCAACGATATCTTTTCTGTTGCTAACACATTTGAAATTACATCATCTATTTCAATATGCGGTTGTTTAGTTTTATCCAATAATATAACCTCAAATGGTTTTTTGAGTTGAATCAAAATAGATGAAATTTCATTATAATTATTATCTACATTTCTAATAAAGTCACAAGAGCATTGCCTATGTATCAAATAATAGTTTTTAGAAGCTTTTTCTTTTAGGTACTCATTCACCTTATTAAAATGAATATCATGATTGTTCTGAAAATCACTAATTATATTAACCGCAATTTCATCAACTGTTACTAAATACAAAAAATAGCACATTATTACACCTCCGATTAGTCACCCCAGTGCAAAAAAAGCACTGGGGTTAAATGTTTTTATTTTTCGTTTACCAGAAGGAATGACCACCTGTTCGAACGCCTAAGACTCTAGCATGAAAATGTGGGCGATTCATAAAAAAGCCATTTGAGATGTGCGCTGGGTCTTCATCAGGACTTGATCCAAAAGAAATATTGGCGGATATTGCTTTAGCTGAAGATTTTTGGATAGACCAAACATCACCATTCTTTTTAAGACGCTCTGATGCTAAAGCAAAAGTCAATTCTACTCCTAATAATATCCCGCCTGGCTTCACATTATTTCTAAAAGCCTCAAAATGATTGAATCCTTGTCTTATTTTGGCTGTAACTACAGCTGCGCCAATTTGCACATTTTGGGCATTTGCTTTTGCTGTAGCGCCATAATAGGGACCTATTTGGTTTAATACCGCGGTAGTGGTCATACTTAGTTTAGTAGCAGTATGATGCCAAAGTAGAGAAATACCTATAACCAGACAAACTAAATCTGCAACTGGTAATGGACCATCAACAGTAGAAAGCGCTCCGAGTGTAACCAGTCTTGTAGCTAATCTAGCCTCAGTTTCAACTATTCCTACTGTTGATAGAGCGATTACAGCATCACCGGTGTTTACACTATAAATATAATCATTACCATACTCTCTTTCTTCTGTCGTTGCAAATGTTACTAATTCAGGGAAATCAGTTTCTGGCAAAATTCCAGTCAATTAGTATTGCTCGTAATATTATTGGGCCAAAGCATCAATTCTTTTAAATTGTTCTTGGCTCTCTGGTGAGTTAATTGCAGCGCGCAATACTGTTTCATTGTCCCCAAGCTTCTTAGCAAGTGTCATCATTGCCTCAGTTTGGAGTAATTGTTGTTCAATTATTTTCACATCAGTTTCAATAGATTTCAATATCTTTTTGAGTTCTTTAAGAGCACCTGCAAATTCCGGATGGTGAATTGTCGTTCTTATTTATTCTGCATATGAAAAGTCCGAGACTCCCCGTCCCAAGTGACTACCGCTCCGAATACCTCCGCGATCGCGCGCACCGGCACCGTCGTCACTCCGTTTTTCAGCGTCCCCTTTTGCTCCAGTATCTTGCCATTTACGCGGATATCCACCTGATCGCTTACAGGAGCTGATGCAGGTGGATTAAGCACCGCCGCGACTCGTGCCTTAAGGTCAATCCATCCCGCCCAACTGCCGCTGTCATACATAAGGCGCGGACAAATCTTGCCGCTCCAGTCATAATGACGGCGCAGACGCTCGACGCCCCAACCTCGCTCTTTAAGCATCCTAGCCATTAGCTCAACGGCGCGTTCAAGTTTTCGGGCGAAGTTGCCACTCTCACAAATCTCGATCCCGATCGACGTCCTGTTCCCGCTTGCAGCCCCCTGCCGTCTCCAGCATGCCATGCCGACTCGTTATGTGGCAGGGTCTCCACCGTCTCTTTGTCGTCCAGTACGATATGGTACGACGCCGTCGCAGTATTGGCGGGATTCGTCAGCCAGGATCGCTCATTCCGTGCCGTACTGGTCGGGTTGGCCGTGTTGTGGATCGTGATTGTGGTCGGCGCAAGCTTGTGGCCGGGTCGGCGGTTATTAGGTGTGCTGGTCGGAATATGATCAACAATGTACGTCGGCAGCAGCTTGTCCGGGTCAAATTGAATAGAAATGGCGTGATGCACTACGCGCTCGTTGTAGTCCTGGGACATATCCGCAACGTGGTACTGCCGTTTTTTTACTATCTTGTCGATCTCCAGCGCATCGAGCAGTTGCCTGTTGTTAGTTGCCCCGCGTCGCCGACCATCCGCCGTCCAAGTTGACGGACGCCGGATAGCCATAATGCAGGGCCATGATGCCCGCCTCTTTGCTCGTCAATCCTTTGTCGTAGGTACCGCGCCCGTCGACAAGGATAAGCCCACGTGTTCCGTCTGCCTTGATCCCGGCAATCATGCGCGGGTTAGTCCCGGTCACGTCAGAAGGTGTTACCTCGGCGGTGCGTGGCGGATAGATGTCTTACCATTGCGGTGTGTTAAGCCGAGCAGAGCACCGGAAGAGGGATTGAAATATGAAGCGTTAAAGCAGATCCAGTTGCCTCCGTGCTGTTTGACCAGTTCGGCGAGGATCTGATTCACGGTTTTGCCAGTGCCTGTAACAAGCTCCGTGCGCAGGATGGCCGCCTCCGGCACATCAGCCACCCGAATATCTGTCCAGCCTTGTCCCTTGCTGTGGGCGCCGCTGAGTGTATATGTCAGCGGACCCTCCTCCAGCTTATTGTTCACGATACGTATACGCTTATGAGCGATCATTGCTGACACCTCCAGATCTGCCACGTAGCACCTCGACCGCTTTACTTATAGCCGGAGGGATTGGGATACCAAGACGTCCAGCGTTTTCAACCAGACTCAAAAGCTCCCCTGCCAGATAAAAATAGATCGCTGCATCCCTGATAAGATGAGCGTCTCCAATAATCGTATCAAGCATATGCGCGACGGCCACAATGGCGAGAGTGCCAATCCCCTAAACATAAATGATGCGATTGCACCGCCAATAGCGACTCCTGGCTTGATAAGTGTATCCATCAATCGATTACCTCCCCATTAAAATAGGCCCCGCCTAGCTAAGAAAAATTTTCCTGAGCAAATAAAAAACAAGATTCCTGACTCGGAACCTTGTTACACTGCCAGCTCAATTTTTGGTTCTGTTTCTTGTTGTGGCTGCTCCTGCTGTTTTTCGTAATTGGTTATGGTTTCTCCTAGCCATAACTCAACCGCTTTGAGAATGTCGATCTGCCGTTCCCCATGCATAATGGAAATGGCAATGACGCATTCCTTGATCTCTTCAACCGGATTATCGAGGTCGGCCAATTTCTAAAGTTTCTTTTTGATTTCCGCCAAATTTTCAACTCCCTTCCCAATAAAATAAGCCCTCAGAATCCCGAGAGCTCTTTATGATATTATTGTATTCTTATTAAACTGTTGGTTTACTACTGATAAATGTATAATATAAAACTTTATCTCGTTATCAAATACTCTTTTCATGGATTTTTAATCTTTAAATAGTTCCAATGATTGAGTTACTAACTTGTCGTCTTCATCATAGCCTGAGCGCAGATAGACTTTCATAGTCTGACCAATCTGATGATTATTCCAATATTCTATATCAGTAAACTCGAATTCCGCTTGAATACCATTGTAATCAACTGTGATATCCCACTCAGCGGGAACATATTCTTGCTTAGTCGTAGGATTACCTTGGTAGTCTGTTGTGTTTACAGTTTCGTAATAACCATCTTCGAACTCCTTATGAATAATGGTTGCACTAACTCTAGTATATTCATATCTTAAGGAGCAAGCGCTCAACAATATAACGAGTCCAATGAGTATAGTGATTTTAATACTGGATTGATGTCTCAAGAAATTTCCCCCGATAGATTATATTTACGCTATATGCTACTAATATCCTTTTCAACTTCTTTCAGATCACCTATTTTACTAATTGTGTGACTTCCTCAGTCATTTGTGGAAGACCATACGTCGCAAATAAATAGAATCCCAATAAGCCTCGCCCGTACATAGAAATCCGAACAACTTCCCTCGAATTCTCAGGATGCCTCCTATTACAATAATGACGACAATCTCGGGTAAAATTATGTACAAGAACAACATCTTTACGATTATTCCAGCACCAGCAGAAAACATACCTGTACTATCACTAAAAGCACTTTCCAATGTCAGCCCCCCATTACTACATTATGGGACTATTCTACCAGAATACTACAATTATGGACATATGATTTTCGCTCTTTCGGACTCTTGTTGAATTGACACTCATATCGTATCATTGTCCAATACCGCCCGAGAGGAGGGAACCGGATGTCGATCAAAATTGGTCGCTGGGTCATCATACTGATCCTGTTCCGGGCTGAAAACTAATTACTTTATTCGGCCCAGAGGTTCGAAGTGAAGCGTGATCCATTGCTTCCCTAAGAAGGCACTACACGTGCCATGCGATGAAACACTGTCGCATCCTCAAGGGTCGATTTATAATAAGAAATATCAAAAATACAAAAAGAACAGACCAATGCTAATTCAAAGGCTGTTCTTTTTGTTTTCTCTCGAAAAAAAAAAAAAAAAATAAGCTCCCGAATATATCGAGAGCTCGCGGTGTTACATCTTATTAAAATCTAATTAATTTGACATATAGTCATTCACATCATACAGAAAACTAAACACGTTTCCGCGTGTAGTTTGTCCAGTTATTGAAGCAATTGATTGATGCACCACAGAACTATAGTTTGCAAAATCAGCATCACCCTGATATGCTTCCGAAA
Organism: Paenibacillus sp. MY03; assembly: GCF_002165585.1. Taxonomy (NCBI): domain Bacteria; kingdom Bacillati; phylum Bacillota; class Bacilli; order Caryophanales; family Paenibacillaceae; genus Paenibacillus; species Paenibacillus sp. MY03. The sequence goes on from NZ_MXQD01000018.1 coordinate 128,102, forward strand.
TTCTCTTTAAGCTATTGTTTTTATACAGCTAACGTTTTTGGGGGCGGCTTTTCAAAGTCGGGGGGTGTTTCGGGGGCAACGCCCGACTAAACCTTTGTCATATGCAAATGCCCCCGAATCATAATACCCGAAAACCCGCACCACTACGCCATTCTTTAGCTTAGTACAACGTCAGATATTGATCGCGTTCCCATTGATGCACTTGGGTGCGATACATATCCCATTCGATTTCCTTTAACTCGTAGAAGTGAGCGAGAGCGTGGTCGCCGAGCGCTTCGGTGATGACGCCGCTTCTAAGCATCTCTTCGAGCGCTTCCTTAAGATTCGATGGAAGGCTTGGAATTCCGGAATCAATGCGCTCTTCTTCTGTCATGATATAGATATTGCGGTCCGTCGGAGCCGGCAACGGCAATTGGTTTTGAATACCGTCGAGCCCAGCCTTAAGCATTACGGCAAGTGCCAAATACGGGTTAGCGGCAGGATCCGGATTACGAACCTCTACGCGCGTAGACAAGCCACGGGAAGCCGGGATTCGGATCATCGGCGAGCGGTTGCTGGCCGACCACGCAACGTAGCAAGGAGCTTCATAACCAGGCACCAGACGTTTGTAAGAGTTGACCGTCGGATTCGTGATGGCAGCCATAGCGCGAGCGTGCTTGAGTATTCCCGCCATGTAATAACGTGCCGTGTCGCTGAGACCAAGTTTGTCCTTCTCATTATAGAACATGTTCGTATTGCCCTGGAACAGGGACATGTGACAGTGCATACCGGATCCGTTAACGCCGAACAAAGGCTTAGGCATAAAGGATGCATGCAAACCATGTACCCGTGCAATCGTCTTAACGACAAGCTTGAACGTTTGGATCTGGTCCGCCGCCTTAATGGCGTCTGCATATTTGAAGTCGATTTCATGTTGTCCCGGAGCGACTTCGTGATGGGAAGCCTCGATCTCGAAGCCCATCTCCTCCAGCGTAAGTACGATCTCGCGGCGGCAGTTCTCGCCGAGATCCATAGGGGCCAAGTCGAAATAACCGCCGTGGTCGTTAAGCTCCGTCGTCGGTTCGCCGCGCTCATCCGTCTTGAACAGGAAGAACTCCGGCTCCGGACCAACATTCATAGCCGTATAACCGAGCACTTCGGCTTCCTTGAGCGCGCGCTTGAGGATGCCGCGCGGATCGCCTGCGAAAGGAGTGCCGTCAGGCATATAGATATCGCAGATCAGTCTCGCTACGCGATCCTGCGTTACCCAAGGGAATACGACCCATGTATCGAGATCAGGATATAAGTACATGTCGGATTCTTCTATCCGAACGTAACCTTCGATGGAAGAACCGTCAAACATCATTTTGTTATCAAGCGCCTTATCCAGCTGGCTGACCGGAATTTCGACGTTTTTAATCGTGCCTAGCAGATCGGTAAATTGCAAACGAATAAAACGAACGTTTTGCTCCTGGGCAATACGTTTGATGTCCTCTTTTGTAAAACTCACAGAATCATCTCCTTTGTGTCGTTCTCCAAATTACCGTTTATTAAGGAAACGGGATAATTGTCCTTCGATCATGGACGTTCTGCCCGGTCTCTTTTCCAACAGCTGCTGCTTAAGCAGTCGGTGTAGCTGCTGATCGGACAGCTCCCTGCGCTTCACTTCGGATTGTTCGCTTACCAAGGTAGCATCGTCCGACTCCTTGGATACAGGATTCATAACCTGTTTGATGCCAGCGATGTTTACGCCTTTCTCTATCAAAGATTTGATCTCTAGCAGTCGTTCGACGTCATTAAACGAGAACAACCGTTGATTGCCAGCGGTCCTGGCAGGCACGATCAATTCGTGCTGTTCGTAATAACGGATTTGTCGCGCCGTCAAATCGGTCAGCTTCATGACGATGCCGATCGGGAATAGGGCCATGTTTCTGCGTAATTCATCTGCCAATTCGCATCAACCTTCCAGTCGCTCATTTATAGCTTCATTGTATCGTCGAGCCACAAATGTGTCAAGTTATGTAAGGTTTGATCACAATCAATCCGCTTTTAACCAGCTTCTCCAGCGCGGTCAGAACGCCGTATTTGGCATGTCCATAAGTCAGCCCGCCTTGCATATAGGCAATATAAGGCTCTCGAATAGGCGCATCCGCCGACAGTTCCAGACTGCCCCCTTGCATAAAGGTACCTGCAGCCATAATGACGGGATTGTCATAACCAGGCATGTCCCACGGCTCCGGCACAACATGAGCGTCTACTGCCGCCGCTTGCTGAATGCCCTGGACGAAAGCGATAAGCGGCTCGGCGCTTCCGAACCGGACAGCCTGAATGAGATCCGTTCTAACTTCGTTCCAGGCCGGCTTCGTCTCGAACCCCAACTTTTCGAACAACGCAGCGGCCAGGATACTGCCTTGAACGGCTTGTCCCACCATATGAGGGGAGAGAAACAGTCCTTGGAACAAGGAGCGCAGCGTCCCTAACATGGCTCCTACGTCTCCCCCGATTCCTGGAGCGGTCAGCCGGTATGAGGCTGCTTCCACGAGTTCTCGTTTGCCGGCAATATATCCCCCTGTTTCCGCAATGCCGCCTCCCGGATTTTTGATCAGGGAACCTGCGATGAGATCGGCGCCTGCCTCCGTTGGTTCTTGCAGTTCCGTGAATTCGCCGTAGCAATTATCCACGAAGACAATAAGATCCTCTCTAATGGCCTTTACCCTCGTCACGATTTCTCCAATCTCCGCAACCGTAAAGGAGGCACGCCAAGCGTAACCTCTGGATCGCTGCACGCCAATGACCTTCGTCCGCTCTGTAATCGACGCTTCGATGCCATCCCAATCCAGGCTGCCATCCTCCAGCAGCGCAACCTCACCGTAACCGATACCGAAATCTGCAAGCGAGCCCGTACCGTCGCCGGCTTTGCCGATTACTTTGTGAAGCGTATCGTAAGGCTTCCCCGTTACATACAGAAGCCCGTCGCCGGGACGAAGCACACCGAACAACGCGCAGCTGATCGTATGGGTGCCGGATGCGAAGTGGGGACGAACAAGCGCGGCTTCAGCCCCCATAACATCGGCGTAGACGAGATCAAGCACCTCTCGCCCACGGTCGTTGTAGCCATAGCCAGTCGAGCCTGCAAAGTGGAAATCGCTGACTCCTTGTCGCTTGAACGCTTCAATAACCTTCCACTGATTGCGCTCCGCTATCCGTGCCGTACGCCGGAATGCTTCTGCCGCTTCGTCCTCTGCACGATCAGCCAGCGCAATCAGTTGTTCCCAAATCAGTTCTCTCTCTAGTTGCTCGTTCATCACTCTGTTTGTCTCCCTTTCGTCGTGCAGTATTGCTTAAATCAAAGCTTTAGATCCTCTGGACGAATGGTCATTAATTCGCCCTTCGCCGGGATGGAATTGGAGTATTGTCCGATCAGGCGGACAGCCTGATGCCGGATCGCCTTCTCGATGGCATTGCGCACGAACCGGGCATTGCTGAAGGAGAATAGATCGTTTTGCTTCTCTTGCATCAAATGCTGTCGGAGCTTGAATACGGTTTGAGGCAACATGACGTAATCGCGCTCCTTTACCATCAGCTCGCCAATCTGCAGCAACTGATCCACAGAATAGTCCGGGAATTCGATCTGGATCGGGAACCTGGAAGGCAGACCCGGATTCGTCATCAGGAATTGCTCCGTCTCAAGCGGGTAACCGGCCAGAATGAGAATGAACCCGCTTCGATGATCTTCCATCGCTTTTACAAGCGTATCGATCGCTTCTTTGCCGAAGTCCTTCTCCCCGCCTCGGGCGAGACTGTAAGCCTCGTCGATAAACAATACGCCGCCAAGCGCCTTGCGAACTAGATCCCTTGTTTTTTGCGCGGTGTGTCCGATATACTCGCCGACAAGATCGGCTCTCTCTACCTCGATGAGATGTCCTTTCGCAAGCACGCCCATCTTCTGGAACAGCTTGGCGATAATCCGGGCAATCGTTGTTTTGCCCGTCCCGGGATTGCCTTTAAAGATCATATGATATACTTGCGAACCGCCGAACAATCCCGCTTCCGTGCGCATCCGGCTAATGTATAACAACGCATAAATTTCGTATACCAGATTTTTTACGTTTTCCATGCCGATCATAGGTTCAAGTTCTTTCTGAATTTCCGCGAAGTGATCGACTGCCGGCAACGGTTTGACGCTTGGAAGCGGTTCGGGTTCCAGCGCATGCGCAGAAGCCGCTCCCGCTGCCTCATGGCTTCTGAGCACCACGTTGATTTGACGGGAAGGTCTGGAGGATCCGCTGCCTGGTCCCGATATGACGTGTCCGTTCATCTGACGCATCACCTGTCCTTTGTACAGAAGCTGTAGCGTAACAGTAACCTGCCGCATTACAATCTTATTCTCTCTCAGGACAGCATATTAGCAGATTCGCAGCAACGAGTTATCGGGACAAGAAACCGATGCGCATCAGCAAGGAATCCAGCTTCCATTTCGTATAGGCGAGCACCTCTCGGGAATCATTATAGAACTGGTTCAGAACGCGAGATTTGACGCCTGTTACAAGCGCCGGCTCGAAGCCGGCAAACTCTGCCATTTCCTTCGCTCTAGGCGCATGATAGTCATGCGTAATGACGACAAAATCGCTATAGCCCGCTTCCTCGCCGATTCGCTTGCCGAATACGAGATTCTCGTAGGTATTGCCAGCCTCCATCTCTAAGATCAGCTTGTCCTCCGCCATTCCCTTCGACGTCAAGTAGTTGCGCATGCCCTCCGCCTCTGACAGCTTCGAGGATACGCCGCCATAACCGCCGGACAGAATCAATACCTCAACAACTCCATCTTCGTACAGCTGGTAGGCATAATCCAGCCGTTCTTTGAGCGCCGGACTGGGAACATCATTCCACAGGGCTGCGCCAAGCACGATGCCCGCATCAGCGCGCGTCCCCTCTTCTAGCTCGGGAATCGTATGATTAAGATACCATGCCGCGTATAAGCACCAGGCAATGCCCGCGAACAATACAAATACGAATAGACGAAAGAAAAGCAGCCACGGCCGCCTGGAAGACTTACGGCGGCGGCGCGTGCTGCTCCTCCGATGCTTGACACTGCTCTTCATGACTCGCTGAGCTCCCCTGTTCGTTCCATGAGGCTCTTGCGATGCTTGAGACTAAGCGTGAAATAACGGAATCTGCCATTGCGAATGCTTGACAGCAGCCTTCCTGCCGTCTTGCGCGCAAGCGCGGCATCCTTGTTGGAGACGGCGCCTTGCCTGAGGGCGTCCTCCAGTTCGTCTTCGTCCATCAAATACACTTCGCCGCTTGGCAGCACGACAACATCCAGATACAGATCGTCGAACCACGGCACTTGCTGATCAGTCAAACCTTGCGTCTTGCACACGTCGATATACCATTGCACGACTCGGCCCTTGTCATCAAACATTGTCGTTACGACAAAGTGCTCGCCCTTGGGAAAGTGCTGCATCCATAAATAACCACGGTCTGCCAGGCAGAGCCTTCGTCCGTCATATTCTTTCCAGAGAGGCTCCCTAAGCTCATGGATCCGGTAGAAGGTTACGAGCCCTCTAAACTCGTCTCCATCAAGCGCCAGGCAAGAATAACTTCTTCGCAATATGCGGCGCCAGTTCGCGCGATCGGAAAATTTTCTCTTCATACGGAACGTACCTTTCCGTTCATTTAGGAATGACGTCCGCCGCTCCAATGGGACGGCCCACGTGTTCACAAGGAACACTCCTATAAAAAAAGATTACCATAACTTAACGTCCATCTCCAGCGCATGGGGAAAATAAACCAAGCTCTGTTAGCAGAAAAGCAGCTTCAACGAAATAATTCCGTCGAAACTGCTTGTCCTTCAGCTCTCTTGTATGGTAATGCGTACGATCGTTACATCCTCTACCGGTTGACCGTTTTTCACAGGCGTTCTCGAGATGGCTTGTACGACATCCATCCCCGACGATACTTCTCCGAAGATCGTATAATTCGGCTGCCTGTTAAGATTCGAGGCGTCAGGTCCCGTACAAATAAAGAACTGGCTGCTGCCGGAATTCGGAGTGCCGGAATTGAACATGGCGACAACGCCTTCCTTATAAGTGGATTGAATATCCAGCTCATCCGGAATGAGATATCCAGCGGTACCGGTGCCGTTGCCAAGGGGATCGCCCGTCTGAATCATAAACGATTCGATAATGGAATGAAATTTCAAACCTTCATAGAACCCTTCGTTCGCTAAAAAGACGAAGTTGTTCACCGTTACAGGCGCTTTGTCCGCATACAGAAGAATTTCGAAGCTCCCCTCTGATGTCTCGATAAGCGCCTTGTAATCGTAGTCCAGATCAATCGACATCTCCGGCATCTTGCTCCAGCTCATAACTTTGGCATTTCCATCCTGTCCCTGCGCGGACAGCTGCGAAGCGTTGTTTGATCCGCATCCCGCTAACAGGAGCAATAGGAATAGCCACAGCAACATCGCTCTGCCCAGACCCGCGAATTGCATGATTCATCTACCACCTATTCCGTGGCGGAGGGGAACTTACGCTCCCTCCGAAGTTGGCTGTCCTGCTGCCTCTCCGCCTTCATTGTTACCCGTCGTAATCGGAGTCGGAGTTGGTGTCGGCTCGCCTCCGTCTCCAGGCTGCTCCGTACCGATCGGAGCAGTCGGTTCCGTCGTGCTGCCCCCGCCATCGTTGCCGCCGTTATCCCCGCCGTCCGGCGGCGGCGTAGTTGCGCCGGGATCCGGCGTCGCGGTCGGTTCAGGATCCATCGGCACCTCCGGCAATCCGAGATCCACCTCGGGCACCTGGATCGTAATCCTCTGACTCGGACTACTAGACAGCTTGCTCTTCGTATCGTGGGCGACGACATAATAATCGTAAGTCATCCCCGGGAAAATGCTCATGTCGGTCACGCTTGTCGTCTCGCGGGAATCAAAAACCGAAAAATCACTTTCGTTTAATTCCTTGCGGTAAATCTCATAGATAATATCCGGCTCCGCGCTGGCATCCCAGCTCAGATCGACTCGGACCTCGTCCGGATTGTAGACGGCCTTGAAGTTGGCCACCTTCTCCGGCGCTTTGTCTTCCTGCGTTTCCTCGGGCTGCCGGAAACTTCCTTGCTTGACGCCCTGCATGGCCGGCTTCATGATCTTGGCGAACAACGCCGCGGATTGGGAGCCGCCCGTCTTCAGGTAATGTTGCAAGTCTGTTTTATCGTATCCCATCCATACCGCCGCTGTCCACTCCGGCGTGTAGCCGACGAACCAGGCGTCCTTGATGCCGTCGCCGGAGAAGCCTTTGATGCCGTGCTGCGTCGTGCCCGTCTTGCCCGCTACGGGCCTGTCGATCGCCGCTTTGCTGCCCGTGCCGCCTTTCTGCACGACGGAGAGCATCATATCGGTCAAATACCAGGCCGTTTCGGGCGACATCAGTTGCTTGGATTCTGGAGCTTTGTATGCAAAGCTGTAATTTTTCCCTTCGATGCTTGTTATCGTATGCGGATCGACGGATTTGCCGCCGTTCGCCATAACGCTGTAGGCCGTTGCCATCTGAAGGGGCGAAGCGCCCTTCGTCAGGCCGCCGAGCGCAAGCGCGAGGTTCATGTCGTCCGGCTCCAGCTCGAGCCCCAGCTTCTTGGCGAACTCCGCGCCGCGTTTCACGCCAATCTCATTAAGCATCCAAACGGCTGCAAGGTTCCGGGAATCCTTCACCGCCTGCTTCATCGACACCTTGGTCGCGCCCCAGCGGTCGGTCGGGCAATAGTTGGAGAAACACTTCTTGTCATTGGCAAGCTCCGTCCATGGGAAGTACTTCCCGGTCTCCAAGGCCGGTCCGTACGACACGATCGGCTTGATCGCAGAACCCGGCTGCCTGTACTTGGTCACCCGGTTCCAGCCTTTCTTAACATAGTCGCGTCCGCCGGACAACGCCTGGATTTCCCCGTTGCGATGGTCCATGATGATGACGGACGCTTGAACGATCTGATCGTCGACGCTCTTCTCGAAGTTCTCATCATTCGCAATTTGCGTATCCAACGATTGTTGGGCTTGCTGATTCAACGTCGTATAAATTTTCAGGCCGCTGACTCGCAGTTCCTCCTCGGTCATCTTCGTCAGCTCAATCGCTTCTTCGATGACGAAATCGACGAAAGCATGATAGTTGCCGGACTTGAATTGCTCCTGGCTCGCAGGCGCCTCGTATTCGACTGCCTTGGCCGCATCCATCTCTTCCTTGGTGATATAATCCTGTTCGTACATCAATTGCAGCACGACTGCGCGGCGATTTTTGGAATCCTCAGGATTATTGATAGGGTTGTAACGGTTAGGCGCCTTCGGCATAGCCGCTAGCGTAGCCGCCTGCCACAACTGCAGATCCTTCAGCTCCACATCAAAATAATAATCGGCCGCAGCCTTAATGCCGTGAATCCCTTTGCCGAAATAAATTCGGTTCAGGTACATGGTGAGAATTTCATCCTTCGTCATCTGTTGCTCCAGCGCAACAGCAATCGATGCTTCCGTTGCTTTTCGGAAAAACGTCTTGTCAGCCGACAGAAACACGTTTTTCGCGAGCTGCTGCGTAATCGTACTGCCGCCTTCGACCGCGCTTCTGGCAATTACGTCCTTGACGACCGCGCGGCCGATCGCCCAGAAGTCCAGTCCGGCGTGCTCGTAGAACCGCTGGTCCTCCGTTGCGACGATCGCGTGAAGCATATACTCCGGAATTTCCGCGAACTCCGCGACTTCCCGGTGGTCCATGACGTCGTACAGTCTGGAAATCTCTTCGCCCTTGGCATCGTAGATGATCGACGCCTCGCCGAACTCCAGCTTGCTGCCGTGTTCCTCCAGCAGCCGTTCGCCATTTAGAATGATTAACAGATAACCGATAACTCCGCAAACTATGCCGATGACAACCGTGAAGAACAGACCGTAGAACCAAGCCCGTCCCGAAATGCCCTTGCGTTTTTTTCCATTAGACCCGCTTTTTCTTTTCGTTTTCCTAGGTTCAGCCATGATGATTCCCTCCTGCACTCCCTTTTTCTCTGAACTCGCATTAATAAAATGGACACGTTGCGGCCTATTTGAAACGCCAAGGGCAACCCATGCGAGCGGGTTGCCCTTGCTTGCCGCTATCTAGTTTAACGTGCGCTTCTATAAGAAAGTTTCATGCGATCCTGTGAACTAGACCTCGGACTGGGAGTTGTCCTGCTGCATGAGCGATACGTTACGTTGCGGAACGAACGTCGAAATGGCATGCTTGTACACCATTTGCTGCCTTCCCTCGCTGTCGATAATAATGGTAAAGTTATCAAATGCTTTGATCACGCCGCGAATTTGGAATCCATTCATCAGGAATACCGTAACCGGAATATTGTCTTTGCGCAACTGGTTCAGGAACGTATCTTGAATATTGATCGATTTGTTCATTGGACGTTACCCCCGTCTAAAAAGATTGATTAGTATGATATTCAAGATGATCTTGAAACTTTCCTGCTATTATAGCATGAATTGCACTCAAATTGTTGTGAAAATTTTCCCCTGCGTCAAACCAGTGAATATCCTTCATATGCCGGAACCACGATAATTGCCGTTTCGCGAACCTTCGCGTATCGCGTTTCAGCCGTTCAACTGCCGCTTCATAGGAGCAATTGCCCTGCAAATAATCGGCGATTTCCTTGTAGCCAAGCGCTTGCATCGGCACCGCGTGGGGAGGCAGCTCTCTGCCGAGGATGTCCTTAACTTCATCCACGAGACCCTGTTCCAGCATTTCGTCGATCCGAGCTTCGATCCGCCGGTAGAGCGTCGCACGATCCATCGACAGCCCTATAATACAAAGTTCGTAGGGGGACTCTTTTTTCTGTCCCGCTTGCTGCTCCGAGAACGTCTGTCCCGTCAAATGATGGACCTCCAGCGCCCGTATCACGCGCCTCAAGTCGTTGGGATGGAGTCGTTCCGCAGCTTCGGGATCGATCTCCTTAAGCTTGGCGTGCAGGGCGTCGAAACCATATTCCGTCGCATAAGCTTCTTGCTCCGCGCGGAACGCTTCGTCGGAGCCGTTATCCGCGAATTGGTAATTGTAGCATAACGACTCTATATATAGTCCTGTTCCTCCGACGATAAAAGGCAGCTTTCCCCGTGACGAGATGTGTTCGATGGCAGCTCGAGCGCCAGCTTGAAAATCGGCTGCCGAATAAGGTTCCTCCGGATCGCAAATATCGATCAAATGATGCGGGATACCCCCTCGCTCAGCCAGCGGGAGCTTGGCAGTCCCGATATCCATCCCTCTATAGACCTGCATGGAATCGCCGGATATAATTTCCGCGTTCCATTGCTGCACCAGCGTTAGGCTAAGCGCCGTCTTGCCAACCGCCGTGGGACCGATCAGCACGAGCAGCGGCTGACGTTTGCGATCCGTCGCGTTCTCTTGCTTTTCAGTCAACGTGAATCACTCCATATGCGATTTTCGATGTATTGATATGCCTCTTCTCGAATCCGAGACGCTCGTATTCGCCGCTGCCTTGATGCTCCTTCATAATAACCGTGCGCCGGGCCACGCGTTTCGCTTGCTCGACAACTTCGGTCGTCAGCGCGTCCATGTTGGCGATTGAACGGAAAGCCCCGATCGCGGACGATTCCAGGATAGGCTGCCTGAACATGGGATCGAAGTAGACGATATCCGCGCTGTTGTCGGGCTGTTCCGCCAAATATTGGCCATGCTCCCGGCATATCATCTTGATTCGTCTCATGGCATCATTGACGTCTTCCAGTCCGGACTCGTACGCAGACAATCCTTCTCGCACCAACGCGCACAGAATCGGCTCGCTCTCCATCGCGACGACAGTGCCGGCAGTCCCGACCGCGTAGGAGAACACCAGCGAATCGGCCGCCATGCCCGCGGTGCAGTCAATAACGGTGTCTCCGGGGCGACATCCGGAAAGGTCGAGCAGCGGGTCGCTTTCTCCCTTGCGCAGTCGCTTCACCCGGATGAAGGCCATGCTGGGATGGAAAAACAGGGGCGGCGCCTCATCGCCGTCATAAAATCGGATCTCTCGATCCGTGACGACGATTGCGCGGCCATCTCCGCTGCGCTCCAGCAGTTTGCGCACGGAGGAGCTGCGCCGCTGCACGTATGCGGCAGAGAGCTCGTCCGCGAGTCGTCTCGCCTGCGCCAACACCCGTTCGGACGGCATCGGCGCTGTTGTGACGATCATGACATCACCCTCTTGAACATTTTCTCAAGCTGATAGGTGGAGAGATGAACGATAATGGGCCTGCCATGGGGACAAGTATAGGGCTGCTCGCATCGCGACAGTCTCGCCAGCAGGGCATCGCCTTCTTCGCGAGATAACCGATCGTTCGCTTTGATGGACGCCTTGCAAGAGCACATAATGGCCGCCTTCTCGCGCAGCTTCGTAATGTTGATCGACTTACGTTCCTCGATCAGAAGATCCGCCATTTCTTCAAGCAGCGACTGCTCTTCGCCGGCCGGGAACCATTCCGGATACGCGCGGACAAGAAATGTCTGGGAGCCGAACGGCTCGATCTCCACGCCAGCGTCGGCGAACAAGCCGATACATTCCCTAAGTTGAGTCGCTTCGCCAGCCGTGAATTCCAGCGTTAGCGGCACGATAAGACCTTGGCTTGCAGCTACAGGATTCCCAAATTTATGAAGATAATATTCATAGTTTATACGTTCATGGGCGGCATGCTGATCGATGAGATACAATCCGTCATCCGCCTGCGCCACAATATACGTGCCATGATGCTGCCCGATCCAGTGCAGCTCCGGGAAATTCAGCGCGCCTTGGGATCGGCGGTTATCATCGTTTGATGTCTCTGTCGACCCGGACTCCCTTTCGGAAGGGGATTCGACAGCTGCAGCAGCTTCTCTCAGAGAGGAAGCTTCTGTTAACGATTCTTTTGCTGCTGAAAGAAGCGAGCTTACCGTTGCCGTTGATGCTTGCATTTCGCTTGATACGGACGCCTCCGCATCGATTTCCTCCTCAACATCGGCTGACTTTTGGGCAGTGGCGCCGCCATGTCGCCCTTCGCGTACAGCGAAAGTCTCCATGGCACTATCCGGCCTCGCGTAGAGCCTCTCCGCAGCGTCTCTGGGCACATACGCCGACTCGCGATCGTTCCAACTGCGCTCCTTCTGACCTCGACCGTCAGAACCTGCTTGCGAATAGGCAGAGCGGCCGGAGCCGCCCCAGGTTCTCTGCTCGGGTGACCATTCGCTCCGCCCCTTTGAACTGCCGGATTTCTCTTCCGAACGGCCCATTGAAGGCGATTCATTAACAGTTAACGTAGATGATGTCGATGGTCGGTCCTCTTGGGAGCCATTCGACGGCGAATCAATACCAGTTAAAGATGATGTCGATTGTTGCCCGTCTTGAGATTCAGTCGATGACAGCATCTGAGAAGTTCCCGATAGCTTGTTGCTGACATCTTCCGCGGACAAATTCCCGCTATTGCGGGCAGGCCTTTCGGCAGGAGGCTCTGGCAGCGGAGCTTTAGCAGGATCGCCCTCCTCCAACCGGTCTCCAATATGGAAGGAGATCGTATCCTGAACATATAGCGGACCCGTACGTTCGCGTTTGCTTATAGAGTCAGGTCCGGGAATATGCCGCAGACCGTCCAGTACAGTCTTGACGGAGCGTTCGATTAACGAGCGCAGCTCGGCTTCCTTGCTGAAGCGAACCTCCATCTTCGAAGGGTGAACGTTGACATCCAGCAGACCGGGATGCATGCCAAGCTCGACAACGACGAGCGGGAATCTGTTAATCGGCAGCAGCGTATGATAAGCCTGGATCAACGATTGATTGACCGCATGGCTTCGAATATATCTCCCGTTAACGATCACTGTGATGCTTCCGCGGTTGGCGCGCGTCAACTCTGGCTTGGAGATGTAGCCGCTCAGCTCATAATCGGCATCCGACGCTGTCACCGGGAGCATCGCCTTGGCCGTGCTGGTTCCGTAAACAGCGGCGATCACCTGCAGCCGGTCGCCGGTTCCGAGCGTGCGCAGCAACACGCTGCCGTTATGCTTGAGCGTTATGGCGATGCCAGGATGTCCCAACGCGATGCGGTTTACATAATCGGAGATATGTCCCAGCTCCGTCTGGATCGACTTCATATATTTCAGCCTGGCAGGCGTATTGTAAAATAAATCCCGGACCGACATATCGGTGCCTTGAGGCGCATTTGCGGCCTCGAATGCCGTCGTCGTTCCGCCTTCGATAACAAGGCGCCTTGCCAGTCCCGATCCATCTGTCGCGGAGACGCAAGTCATCCTGGAGACGGCCGCGATACTGGGCAGCGCTTCTCCGCGGAATCCGAGACTGGCAATGCGGAACAGGTCGCTTCCCGTATATATTTTGCTCGTAGCATGGCGCTGGAAAGCGGCAGGCAAATCATCTCCTTCAATGCCGCTTCCGTTGTCGCTCACTCGAACCAGCGACAAGCCGCCTTCTTCAATCGTAACATCGATGACCGTTGCCCCGGCATCTACCGCGTTTTCAACCAACTCTTTGACGACGGAAGAAGGACGCTCTACCACTTCCCCTGCCGCTATCTGGTTCGCCAGCTGCTCGTCAAGCACTTTGATTCTGGCCATGCTCAATCCCTCCCCTCTTCTACTCGTCTTCCAAACTTAGCTTGTCCGTTAATCTCTCAGCTTGCCCTTCATATCGTTAAGCCATTGCATCGCCTGCATCGGCGTCATATTAAACAGATCCAGCTTGCGCAGCTCGTCGGCAAGCTGCTCCGCCTTCGGAGAAGCTTTGCGTTTGCCGGTATCAAGCGCAGGCGTCGCTTCTTCGAACATAGACAACTGGATGACAGAGCCTTGCGCCTTCTCTGCATGAGAGATCGCTTCAACCTTTGAGGCGCTTTCGGTCATGACTCCCGTACCCGACTCATGCAGCAACGAGGATTCCACTGCGGCAGCCGACTCCCGGTATCCGTGTGCAGCCTGCCCGCGCACATCCGATCGCACGTTATCCATTGCCGTGTTTGGGGCCGGATGCGCGGATCGCGATTGCCTCGTTTGGCCGATGTCGGATCCCGCTCTGGCAGCCGATGTTCCTCCACCTGTTGTACGTTCGGAACTATCATCCGTATCGGCGAGCAATTCATAGGCTCGTCCGATAATAGACTGGGGCAGTCCCGCCAGTTGGGCGCAATAAATGCCATAACTCGTGCTTGCCGCTCCTGCAATGAGTTTGCGAAGGAAGGTAACATCGTCGCCGCTCTCCTCGACGGCCATCCGCGCATTGCCAAGCGAGGGCAAAGACTCCTCCAGATGAGCCAGCTCGTGGAAGTGCGTAGATACAAGCGCCTTGCTGCCGATATGATGATGAACGTATTCGATAACGGCTTGAGCGATTGCCATTCCCTCTGCCGTAGAAGTACCGCGGCCCAACTCGTCGATAATGACCAGACTGCTCGCAGTAGCTTTTTCCGTCATGACTTGAATATCTTTCATCTCTACCATAAAGGTGCTCTGGCCGCCGATCAGGTCGTCCGCGGCGCCGATCCGCGTAAAGATGCGGTCGATCAGCGGAATTCCGGCAGCTTTGGCGGGGACGAAGCAGCCGATCTGCGCCATAATGCAAATAAGGGCAGCCTGGCGCATGTAGGTGCTTTTGCCCGCCATGTTGGGTCCCGTAATCAGCATGATCCAATCCTCGTCACAGCGCAAATGCGTATCATTGCTGATGAACGGAGTGCCATCCATCATCGCCTCCACTACGGGATGGCGACCGTCCACGATGTCCAGATCGTAACCTTCCGATACGATCGGACGAGTGTATCTACGCTCCGCGCTTACTGTCGCCAGGGACTGGTACACATCCAGCTCGGCAATCATCTCGGCAGCCCGTTGAAGCCGATGCAGATGAAGCGCCAGATGATCCCTGAGCTCGATAAAGCGAGCATATTCGAGATCGACCATTTTATCCTCGGCCTCGAGGATCAGACGTTCCTTCTCCTTTAGCTCCGGCGTCACAAACCGTTCGGCATTCGCAAGCGTCTGCTTGCGCTCGTAGCGGCCTTCCGGCAGCGAAGTCAGATTGGCTTTGGATACTTCCAAGTAGTAGCCGAACACCTTGTTGTAGCCAATCTTGAGCGACTTGATGCCTGTTGCCTCGCGTTCTTGACGCTCCAGCTCGGCCAGCCAACGTTTGCCATTTGTGCTCGCTTCGCGCAAGCTGTCCAAATAATCATCGTAACCCGCCCGAATAAGTCCGCCTTCGCGAATGGATACGGGCGGCTCGTCCACCAGCACCGTCTCGATCATATCGGCGAGATCCGCGCAATCATCCGCTCCCGCGACTAGCTCCTCCAGCACCGGCGAACCGGAAGCCAGGCAGAGCGAAGTCAAATTCGGTATTCGGCGCAGGGAAGACTTAAGCGCGATAAGATCGCGTCCGCCTGCATTGCCGTAAGCGACCCGGCCTACAAGCCGTTCAAGGTCGTAGATCGGCTGCAGCTCGGAGCGGATGTCCTCTCGCAAAATGAGATTGCGATACAGCGTCTCCACCGCGTCGAGCCGCTTTCCGATCGCCGAGCTGCTCAGCAGCGGCTTGTCGATCCACCTGCGAAGCAATCGGGCTCCCATCGACGTGCCGGTACGGTCGAGCAGCCAGAGCAACGAGCCTCGTTTGCTTCGGTCGCGCACCGTCTCTGTCAGCTCCAGATTGCGGCGGGTAAAATGGTCCAAAATCATATATTGATTCGGCTCGTAAGAGCGGATATGTCTGACGTGGGATAAAGAACGCTTCTGCGTCTCGCCCAAATACCCCGTCATTATGCCAAGCGCCGCCATTCGAGCCGTTGAGCTCGACAAAGCAGCGACCTCTGCTTCGCCGAATTGCTCGTTTAGCCGATCCACGCCGATGGGATCCCGATCGGTAAGCGGCACTTTTCTGCTCCAGGCTGGAGAGCCGTCCAATTGTTTGAGAAGGTTGCCGTCTCCTACGACCTCTGCCGGAACGTACACGTTAAGCTCGTCCACGAGCGCTTCCAGATTGGCCGGGAAGGATGTGACGTAAAGCTCGCCCGTAGACAAGTCGCACGCCGCAAGGCCAATTACCCCTCCAGCATTCGCAACCGCGGCTATGAAGTTGTTGGTGGAGCCGTCGAGCTGTTTGGACTCCATTACCGTGCCGGGCGTCACGATCCTGACGATCTCGCGGCGCACGACGCCTTTGGCGGCCGCCGGGTCTTCCACTTGTTCGCAGATGGCCACTTTATACCCTTTTTCGATAAGCCGGTTAATATAGTTATCCGCGGAATGGTAGGGCACGCCGCACATGGGAATTTTCGCCGCGCCTCCGCCCTCCCGGCCTGTTAATGTAATCTCGAGCTCCCGCGATGCATTGATGGCGTCGTCGAAAAACATCTCGTAGAAATCGCCCAGACGGAAAAAAAGGAACGCGTCCTTCGCTTCCTCCTTGACCGACAAATATTGCTGTATCATCGGCGTATAACCGGACACCGTCTTCGCCCCCTGCTATGTATGAGATAAACGCGCCGCGTTTCTGCGGCTCATTTTCTTACCAATGGTTAAACACCAGAACTCTATTATACCAATGTGAGCTGTGGAGTGCTATAACCCGAGGAATTAGTCGGCGGTGTTTGGGGGCTGCGAACCATTGTAATCGCTTTTTCATACACATTAGGTTAGTGGTACGGTGATCTGGGGGTGAATTCCATTGGAACAAATATAAATGTAGAGACTTTGAGATGCCCTGCAGATACATTCGGAGTTTACGGGACGGTACAGTTACGGAGGTGAATGTCACTTAATGCAACGGGACGCGCCACTTCTCGCGGATATCGGTGCTTTCGTCCCATGTCCGGCCGCGGCGCGCAGCGTCGAACAACGGCTCGATAAAACGAGCCAGTCCGGCGTAACTGTCCGTCGCGGCGATTATGTTCGCGACCTCGTCGAGGCAAACCGCCAGTTCGCTGCGGTCGCCGGCGTAATACGCCTCCGCGTAGCGCTCGCCGGATGCGGGCACGCGGGGCAACGCCAACGCCTCGCGAGCGCATAACAGCGCAAGCGCGAAGGCGGCTTTGGCCGCTGCCGGCGATACGAGCCAGCTCGGCAGCGTGCGATATTCGAACCCGCCATGCGGCTGCAACCGGAAGTCCCCGAGTACGCCGTATCGGGGACGCCGGCCGCGCCCGGCAGGGTCCTCCACCAGCGCGAGCGGGTACGCCGCGCAGCTGTCGAGCAAGCGGAGCAAGCGGCTGGTCAACGCCGCTCCGCTAATATGGATGTGCCCGCCGAGCGCGAGCCCCGGCACGGGCATGGCCCCCGCGACCCAGCGCAGCCCGGGGTCGCCGACCTTGACAGCGGCGCGCGCGAGCAGGCGCCGCACATTCGCGGCAAGCGCGGCCGGGCTCTCAGCCGGCGCGGGCCGCAGTTCGGCGACGGGGTACAGCAGCCGTCGCCCCACGAGCATGGCGTCGGCGCCTGCTGCGCCCCCGGCGCCGAAGCCAAAATACCGCGATGCCTGCGCAACCTTGCCGCTCGGCATCAACAGCACATACTCCGGATCGGCGCCAAGCAGGATGCGCCGATCCGGAGTGCTCGCGTTCGCCGCGTGCCATGCGGCGAACCGCGTCAAAGCTTCCGCTTGCCGGCGCTTGTCGCGCAGCAGCGGATACACCGCTCGAACGGCAAGCCTGCCGTTCGAGCCAAGAGCGATTTCCGCCTCGCCTATGTCGAGGCGTAGTGCATACAGCGCACGCGTCGCAGCGCGAACGACCGCGCGCAGCGGCGACTCTGCGGGCCAGCGTAACGGAGCAAGCAGCCCGTCGTCTTCCGGCGGCTTAAGCCTGCTGCCAGCTTGTTCCTCGCCGCGGGCGTTCAGCCGAACGATGCCAATCGCCGTCAAATGAAACAGCTCAACGCGATAGATTCGTTCGTCCGGCAACGCAAACGCCACGCTTAAGCCCGCACGGCTTAGCCGCCGATTCCGTTCTTCATCGTCCAGCCGTTTCATTGATCCCGCTCCGTCGTTCAGCAGCCAGGCTCCTCCGACTTCCGATTGTTCGTCTGATAATCCCCTTGACATCAAGATTACGGCGTCTCCTGGCCGAGGGCCCGTGTTCGAAGCAGCCTGTCCTTTTGTCGTTTTCTTTTTACCAGCCTCCAACCCTTCTGCCGACTTCTCCATTGCTGGCAACCATTTATTCTGATGGATTGAACGCTTGACAGGATCGTGCAAGCGCGGGAATGCATCCCCTTCTTCCCATATCCAAGTATCCGCCATTCTCGCACCGCCCTTTTCAAACTGCCCTTCCTTGCCCGACTCCGCCTCATTCCAGACCCGCCCAAAAAAAATACGAGGGCTCTCGCCCTCGAATTTGCCGAATATCCGGCATATAATGCCTTATCCGCGTCGGAAGCGGATTAAACCTTAAAGCTCGTCGTCCAGTAAATCGGGATCCAGATCCTCGAAGTCGCCATCATCGTCTCCGAGGCTAAAGTCCAGATCCTTGTCGTCATCGTCGCTGCAGCCGCCAGGTACAACCGCTACGCATACTTTCGTCTCGGCAATCATCTCCACCGCGAATTCGCGTTCCACGCGAACGGTAACGCTGGAGCCGTTAGACGAAATATTCGCTTCGATGCAATTAGGCTCTTGCAGCACCTCCGCCGATACTTCCTCCGTCGCGACCCTGTGTTTAGGGTCTACATAAGAAAGAGGCACGTTTTCGACGAATTGTACGGATTCCTTGGCTACGTCAGTTTGCGAGTTTTTGTTATACGAATACCAAATGTTGATATCGTAAGTACCGATGACCTCAATACCGTCGCCCGAACGAACCGCTTCATACTGATGGTTTATGATCCATGCTCCCAGAATGCTGGTCGGATGGTGAGGCGGTGTAACGGTATGGGTTACAGTGGAAAACTTACGACCTTTGCCGCAGACAGCTTTTGTAATGATTTCTCTGCACTGAAGCTGTTTATCTGCAATAGTCATTCAATTAACCTCCTCCATACAATCATTCAATTAAAGTGTATGCAGTTCATAGGCGTTTGTTGATTAAACGAGTCTTAACAGACGAATTTATTTTGTCTGTCTCCCGCCAGGCGCCAATCCCCGCAGGAAACGAGATTAGCCGACCTTCAACCTTTTGTTTGGTTCAAATATATTCCGGGAGCCATGCAATTATGCTTGGCTGCTTTGACAAAGTCATTTGAACGGCCGGCGCTCGCATGCATGGACTTATATAATCACACGTACATAGATTGATAATCAAAGATTTAAGAATCAGCAGCTTAAGAGCCGATAATGCGGCAAGCCTAAGAAGCAGCATTGAACCGTACTGTTATGTTTCAATCACTCGCATAGACCCCTGCCAACCCAGCCCTCTATACTAAAATAGCACGTCGGTGCCATAACAAAATAAGCCGCCTGGCCTTTAAGCGGCCCGCAGCCAACTGTATCCAGGCCGAACTTCAACGTCTCGGCTTTTGTACTTCTCTCACTCTGCGCCACGCAAAACCGCGCAGCGCCGCACACCGCACCGCGCAGCTTATACCGTCTCCAGCTTCGACTCTTCCGCCTCCGCCTTTTTTTTCTTCAGCCGCTTCGCGATAATCAAGTAACGATCCACCTCATGCAGCAGCTTCAGCAGAGCGGCGCGGATCTCGAACTCCTCGCGCGTTCGCGGGAGCTCCATCTGACGGAACGAGACCGTTAATTCGAATACGCGCTGCTCCGACTTGCCGAGGTACACCTCCGCCTTTACATACTCGCTGAGTCCTTCCAGAAGCTCTGCAATCTGCTCTCCCTGAGGCCACTTCTCATAGATTAGCGCCAGCTCCACCAGCATCTGCTGTATCGTATCGAGCTGCTGCCTGCGCATCTCGAAGTAAGTCGACCAATACGGCGCGTTGGCAATCATCAGACGATTCTCCCGATGGCGCACCGCCAACGCTTCGCCAGCTTCGATGGCGCGCTGTGCAGTCAACAGTTGACTGCCATCCCATATATGGGATGGGTTTCTTAAGGTGAGCGACATTTCCCGAAAAATGGCGCTAAAGTTCCCTTCTACCTCGGCGCGCTTCGCGTACAGCTCTTCTTCTTCTTTGGGCATATAGATGAGATTAATAAACGTCGCCCAGCCCAGACCTGCAAGCAGCAGCATAATTTCATTGCCGATAATATGGACGTCGACCCCTTTGTGATCAAAGAGGTGAAATACGATAACAGAGCTTGTCAGCACGCCTTCCTTCAATTGTACGCGCGCAAGCACGGGAAATGTCGTCAAGATAAAAATCGCGAGCACCCAGTAATGGAAGCCCAGCACCGTGAAGATGAGCGAAGCGAAAAAAAGACCCAGCACCGAAGCCAGAAAACGGTTGAAAGCGCTCCGCAGCCCTTTCTTCCGCGTCACTTCGACGCCGAGTATGGCGAGAATGCCAGCCGACAATGGAGGCTGCAATCCCAAATAATAAGCTGTATAGATAGCCGCGATTGCCGCGACGGCAGTTTTGACAACGCGTATGCCCATGTGAGGTCCCTCGAATCCGGTAAGTATGGTCATGCTCCATCACCATCCTACCGTTCCCGCCAGCCCTCAGTCAACCTCCGCTCGAGCGCGGCCACCAACTGGTACATGATCGTCGCGACTAAGCCGATGACAACCAGGCTCGATAAAACGAGCGTAAAGTTAAACACCTGGAATCCGTAAATAATCTGATAGCCTAGTCCGATCTTGGCCACAAGAAATTCGCCGACAATAACGCCAATCCATGCAAGCCCCACGTTTACCTTCAACGTTGCGATCATAACCGGGAAGGATCCCGGCAAAATAACCATGCGGAACAGCTGAGCCCGCGATGCGCCGAACAATCGGACTACTTTAATATATCCGCTGTCTATCTCACGGAACCGGTTATAGATGTTAATCGTCGTTATGATGACCGTCACCATTAATGTAATAGCGACTATTGACAGGAGACCTGGACCTAATGCAACGATAAAGATCGGACCCAAGGCGACCTTAGGCATACTGTTCAGGACGACAAGATAAGGATCCAGTACGCGGGATACAAACGGGAACCACCAGAGCAAAGCGGCTAACGCCGTTCCGAACAGTGTTCCGAGCAGGAAACCTGCAATCGACTCTCCTACTGTCGCTCCGACATGGGGCCAGAGACTGCCGTCGCTCGCCAGCGAGTAGATCAGCTCCATAATTTTGGACGGATAGCTAAATAACAGGGGATCGATCCACTTGCTCCGGCCCGCTATCTCCCACAAACCAAGAGACAACACCAAGATGGCAAGCTGCGTCAATGCAGCCAGACCCCTTATTTGCCGCGTCTTCGCCTTATAGCGGCCGTACAGACCGTCCATCAGAGCTTGCCGCTCTTCCTGCACGCCCGATAATGCAGCTACTTCACGCGATTCGGTGTCACGAGAGGGATAGCTCTCGCTTATTACGCTGTCAGATTGCGACCCTTTCTCCGCACCCGGGCTGCGATTATCCATGCTGATCGCCTCCCTTGCCGTCCCCGTCATTGAACTCCGCCCATAATTGATCGAAGACGCTTTGGAACTGCGCCATTCTGCGTGCTTCTGTCGGCGGAGCCTGCCGTATCGGTTCCGAGATGCTCACTTCCCTCCGGATATGGCCGGGCCCCTTGCCGAGCACGATGACGCGATCGCTCATCGCCGCAGCCTCCGCCAAGTCATGCGTCACCAATACGGCCGTCTTGCCCAGCCTGGCCAGCGTATGCTGCACAAGGTCTTCGAGCTGCAGCTTGATATGGAGATCAAGAGCCGAAAACGGTTCGTCAAGCAGAAGCACGTCGGGCTCGGTAACCAGCGTGCGGGCAAGAGCAACCCGTTGGCGCATGCCGCCGGACAGTTCATGGGGATACCGCCCTCCGTTGCCTTCCAGTCCAAGCTCGCCCAGCCAGTGGTCCACGGCTGCCATCGTCTTTTCGTTTCGCCTTCCGGCGATCTCGAGTCCGATTGCCGCATTATCCCGTATCGTCCGCCATGGGAACAGGAAATCTTGTTGAAGCATGTAACCCACAGCGGGGGACGGTCCTTGGACGGACCTTCCGCCTACCGTTACGCTGCCGAGAGTAGGCGGGAACAATCCCGCCAACAGGCTCAGCAGCGTCGTTTTCCCGCAGCCGCTAGGACCGACAAGACTGACAAATTCACCCGGGGCGATGTCCAGATGGATATTTTCCAATGCGAGCGAAGCGCCTTTATCGTTGACATACACATGTGACACATCTTTCAGCGACATAACAGGCTCGTTCATGGTCTTCGCCTCCTTCGCTTTAGAATCCGGACAGATCCCTTACTTTCCTCCGGCAACAGCAGTTTCGGCAAAGCTGGTATTGACTAGCGTCCCATGCTCCGTTCGTTGCTGCAGCTCCCCGGCCGACGTAATTACGTCCAGCAAGTTGTTCCACTCCGCTTCATCCACAATGGGATCGACGGAGAAGGAGCCCTGTACCTTGTAACGTTCGATCGAACTGGTCAAAATATCCAGCTCTACGTTCTCGAAGTACGGTTTCACCGTCTCGGCAATTGTTGCCGCGTCGTTGTCCTGTACCCACTGCTGCGCCTTATAGACAGCGTTGGTGAAAGCCTGCACATGGGCTTTGTTTTTGTCGATAAAGCTGTTTTTCGCCATAAAGACCGTATAAGGCAATTCGCCGCTCTCCGTGCCGAAGGAAGCAACGACGTAACCCTGTCCCTCCTTCTCAAAGATCGATGCGGTAGGTTCGAACAGCTGGACATAGTCACCCGTTCCCGAGGCGAAGGCAGGCGCGATGTTTGCAAAATCGACGTTCTGGATCATCTCCATGTCCGCATGGGGATCGATGCCATGCTTTTTCATTGCGAATTCGCCGGCCATCTGAGGCATCCCGCCTTTTCTTTGCCCAAGGAAAGTTGTGCCCTTTAGTACGCTCCAATCAAAGTTTTCAACTTTTTCCCGGCCTACGAGAAACGTACCGTCCGTCTGTGTGAGCTGAGCGAAGTTAATAACGGGATCATCTGCGCCTTGCTGATAGACGTAGATTGAGGTTTCCGATCCCACCAGCGCGACATCAATGACGCCCGAAAGCAGGGCAGTCATCGTTTTGTCGCCGCCCGGCGTCGTGGTCAATTCGATCTCAAGCCCTTCTTCGGCAAAAAAACCTTTTTCGATTGCCACATATTGCGGCGCATAAAACAATGAGCGCGTAACTTCTCCGATGCGGACCAGCTTCTTGCCCTCCGATTCCTTCCCGCAGCCCGCCAGCGCCGTTGCCGCCACGAGCACCGCAACGAGAAACACGGATGCGAGCCTTCCTTTCTTCATGCTACATTCCTCCCGCCTATAGGCATAATGTGATGTACACCAGCCTATGCGTTTCCCGCCCAGACGGTGATTAACGCAAGAAAAGGCTCTAGGCTCGCTGCCTAAAACCGTGCATTTGACCAAAAAAAATGGCGGCTCCGAGAGTAAACTCCTGGCGCTGCCATTTCGTTTTTTTGACGATGTTTTTTCACCTGTTTGTGAGTCGGCCTTTTTAGTTCTTCGGACGCCAAGCTTTACAGCTTGTAAATATCGGTATATTTTTTCGTCAAGTATTGGACGAGATATTGCGGATTTAGCGGTTCGCCGGTCACGTTTTTAATCAGCTCCGATGGCGTGCGAAGCTTGCCGTATTGATAGATTCTCTCCGTAAGCCAGTCTTTGATGGGATGCAACTCTCCAGCCCCAACTTTGGTCCACATTTCCGGCATCTCGCGCTCCATCGCAACCGCGAATTGGGCCGCATACATGTTGCCAAGCGAATAAGAAGGAAAGTATCCGAACGCGCCGCCGGACCAATGGACGTCCTGCATGACTCCATCCGCGTAAGAGGCAGGCTCTACGCCGAGATATTCCTTGTACTTCGCGTTCCAGAGCTCCGGCAGTTCCGCCGCCTTCGCGCCATCATTAAAAATCAGCTTCTCCATCTCGTAACGAATGATGATATGAAGATTGTAAGTCAGCTCATCGGCCTCAATCCGGATCAGGGATGGAGCTACGGTATTGTTGCCCCGGTAAAATCCATCGACGGATACGTCGAGCTGACCGGGAAATCTTGCCTGGAGCTCGCCGAAGTACCGATTCCAAAACGGGCGGCTCCGACCGATGACATTTTCCCAGAAGCGGGATTGCGACTCGTGGATGCCCATAGATGTACCTGTGCACAAGGGCGTTCCGACGAGAGAACGGCTAATGTTCTGCTCGTAGAGCGCATGTCCGCCCTCGTGGATCGTCCCGAACAGAGCGCTAGTGACGTCATCCTCCAGATAACGGGTCGTTATGCGAACATCTCCGGGGTTTAGGCCGGTAGCAAAGGGATGTGCGCTTTCATCCAGTCGGCCTGCGTCGAAGTCGTAGCCCATTTGCTTCAGAATGTAGAGACTGAAATCCTTCTGCGCCGCCTTATCGTACTTCTGCCTAAGGAACGATGTATCCGGCTGATGGGGCGACGCCGCTATTTTTGCCGATAAAGAGACCAGCTCGGAACGCAAGCCGCCGAATACGCCATCCAGCTCTTTGACCGTCATCCCCGGCTCGTATTGATCGAGCAATGTATCATAGCGGGTCTCCTTGGCCCCCCATAAATCGATGAATTGATTCGTATATTGAATAACTTTCTCCAAATAAGGCTGGAAGCCGGCATAATCATTTTCTGCCTTCGCTTCCTCCCACTTCGACTCCGACTGCGAAGCCAACACGACGTACTCCTCGTAGAGCTTGGGCGGAATCTTGACGCTGCGATCGTATTCCTTGCGCGTCTCATCGACGAGCTTGCGGTCAATTTCGGACAACGACCCGTATACGTCGTCTTCCTCCAGCCGGGACAACCATTCGCCGAGCTCGGGCGATGTCGACAGTTTAAACATGTCGCCGGACAGTGCGCCGATGGCCTCGGACCGGGTATCCATTCCTTTGCGCGGCGCGCCTGTGCGCAGATCCCAGTAGAGTACGCCAAGCGCTTCGTTGTAGCTGGAAATCTTATGTAGGGTTTCTCTGAACTTGCCAAGTGTATCCTTTTGTTGATCGCTCATCGCAGATAACCGCCTTCCTTAGTCTTGTCATTGGAGTTTGATCTCCTTATAATCATCTTAAACCTGCAAGACCGGTGACCGCAACATCCAGAACCGACGGAAGGAGCAATATCATTATGTTTATTACATTCTCGGCTTCCGCTGCTAGAAAGCTGGAGCCCTATCTTGCGGACGGTTCCGCCAAGCTAAAGCTGCTGCACGATACGGACCGCGGCTGCGGAATGAGCGGCGTTCCCACCTTGCGCCTGATTGGCGAGCCGACCGGCAACGATCGTCAAGCTTCGGGAGACCCTTTCACGTTCTATTACGAGCCGTGGCAAGAGGTGTTTTACGAGGACAATCTCAGAGTCGATTACAATGAAACCGAAGGCAGCTTCAGCCTTCGCGGCGACAGTCAAATCTATACATCGCATCTCCGGTTTATCGACCGGGTCATGTAGTCTTAATTCCATTTTTGGGGGGCATTATTTTTGAGCAGAATCGACGATATTATGGACTTTAATTCCGCCTTTGTAACGACGAAGCAATACGAGCAGTACGCGACCAGCAAATTTCCCGACAAGCGGATGGTCATTTTGACTTGCATGGATACACGGCTGACGGAGCTGCTGCCCAAATCCATGAACTTGAAAAACGGCGACGCCAAAATCATCAAGACGGCCGGCGGAATCATCACGCAGCCTTTCGGCAGCATCATGCGAAGCGTACTCGTTGCGTTATACGAGCTTCAAGCGGACGAGGTTTTCGTCGTCGGTCATCATAACTGCGGGATGACGGGCCTTAATCCGGAACTCATCGTCGAACATATGATAGAACGGGGCGTACCGGAAGCAACGATCGAAATACTGAAAAATTCCGGCGTCAATCTGATGCGCTGGCTGACAGGCTTCGATAATGTGCGGGACAGCGTTGTGAACAGCGTAAACATTATCCGCAATCATCCGTTGCTCCCTGCCGACATTCTCGTACACGGGCTCATTATCGATCCCGATACGGGCGAGCTGGAGCTCGTGGCCAAAGCCGGCGACGCATAGTCTCACTCTTTCCGTGCACGAAGAGCTTCGCGCCTTGCGGCTATGACGCCGCTTCGGTCCCGAAGCTTATGCCTATGGATAATGCTTTCATCCACCATGGTACTGTCCGTGCCCCAGATTACGCCGAGTCTCGCGCATTCCTCTAGGCATAACGATTTCAATTTTTCATCTTGGACAACCAGGTTGATATCGCGGTAACCCTCTGCGTTCTCCGCTCCCGCAGCATCGGCACGTTCCTCAAGCTTACGGAGCAAGTCCGCCCGTGCCAGTCCGGCAGCTTCCACATCGACGCGCTCCAGCTTGCTAAGCGACTTTCTGTACAAGCTGCCCGCTCCGCGGAAGTTGCCTCTTCGTTCGTGATATTGGCCGACTGCCAATTGGATAAGTCCTACCCACAAGTCGGCTAGGCCATCTCCCGGATGTTCCTTCCAATACTCTTCCAGCAGCTCATGGCATTCGAAATAATCCCTTGTTGCATGAAAATGGACCAAGTAGGCAATATAAGATACAGGATAAGGACGCACGTTCGCGAACCTCCCTTCGAAATGTACAAAAATATTAAAAAAAATTGAAACCCTCGTTCATCGTAACCGTATTCCATGATGATATCAATCTATGCGATGCAGAAAGGAAAGAAAGACAAATGAAAAAGGGATTTATCGTTATGGTTGCTTTAACCTTGATCTTCGCGTTCGGTTTCGGACAAGTTGCCGATGCGAAACGAGGAGGCGGATTCAAATCTCCTAAGCAAAGCATCACACAGCCCAAGAAAGACAGCGCCACGCAGTCGAATCCGGGAGCAAAAACCGGTGCGGCTGCAGGTACGGCCGGCACAGCCGCTAAGGGCGGATTGTTCGGCGGCAGCGGCTTGATGAAAGGTTTGATGATCGGCGGTTTGGCCGGCATGCTGTTCGGCGGAATGTTCGGAAGCATGGGTGCTTTCGGCGAAATCTTCGGATTGTTGATCAATCTGCTCGCGATCTTCGCGATCATCATGTTGATCCGCGTCGCATTTGTCTATCTTAAGAGCAAGAAAAAGAATGACCCGGATCCGCGGAGACCTTACTAATCGTGAGAATCTTGACAAACGAGATTATTAACGCGGTTTGTTATCATACTGCTCAGCGTCGCGGCTTGCAGCCTACCGACGTAGAAGTGCAGTTGTCGTGGGATGAGGAATACGGTTATACGGCAGAGATGTGGGTACAAGGCCGCAGCCAATATTTGATTGAAGCCAACCTGCTTGAAGCTATTGAACAATATGTATATTCGCAATACAATATTCGCGCATTCCGCTCCGACATCCAGCTTGGACTGGACGAAGAGGCTGGCGAATTTTTCGCGGATATAGCCAGCTAATCCGTAATCATATAAGCTGTCGCAACCGGAAACGGCCTCCTCGGAGGCCGTTTTTTCTCGTCTTCCTGTCACGATCCTCCTCTTTCACGATGTGAGCATTTCGCTCTTCCACAATTTTCAATCCATTTGCCGTGCAACTCCTCTTCCCCCCTTGCGTCTAATCTAGTAGATTGCAATGAGGAGAGTGATAGAATCTGTGGAAGAAACTTAGTCTGCTCGCAGTAACGCTGATGGCTGCCTCGACATTCCTGTCACCCGCAGTGCCGACAGCCGATGCAGCGACGGCAAGCAAGACAACCATGTACCGCGTCTATCAGAATGACAAGGCGCTCAAGGAATTCGCGACGGAAGCGCAAGCGCTTTATTATGCGAAGCATTACAGCTACAGTCACGTTGAGAAAATCTCGGATCGCAAATGGATCTGGGACAACTTCCCGCATTATAAGGTGTACCAAAACGGCAATTCCACGTCCAAGATGGAATTCCAGACGTACAACGAAGCGCTTGCCTATGCCAAGACGCTGAGCAACGCAAGCATACGCGATCTGGAGAACGTAGGCTGGATGTACGACTCCTATCCAAACTATCGGTTGTATCAAGGAGATAACACTTTGCCGACTTGGAACTTCCGCACACTGGAGGACGCCAAAAAAGAAGCCGCCAAATGGGGAAACGCCCATATTATCGATCTTGAAAGCGGCAAGTGGGTTTGGGATAACTTGACTGCGGCGCAAGTCGAAGCTCAGAGCGCTGCTCCTGCATCCTACGACATCGTCGTTGACGATCAGGCAGTAACAGGGGAGAAACGTTATTCTTTCCTTAAGAACGCAATCATTGCGGCAGAGAAACATCCAGGCAGCAAGGTCGTAAATACCGCTACCGGCAAAACCGTCCAATCAAACGAACTTACATACGAGCTCAGGCAAAGCGGACGACTCGTAAAGACGTACTTGGGACTCCGAGATGCTGTCAAAGCCGGTACATGGCTGGCAAACGCCGAAGTGATCCGAGACGGCTCCGTTTTATGGTCCAGCAAACCTTATCTCGAGGTCTATCAAGGAGACAAGAAGATTAACGCTTACCATAAGCTGAGCTCGGCGATTTATTACGCCAAACATTACGCGAACAGCTCCATCCGGACATTGGATGGACGCGTCCTGTGGAGCAACGTCAAAAATCTTCAAGTACTCGGCTGGAACGGCAGCAGCGCCGTCTCGACGATTATGAGCCATGTTTCGAACACGCAAGGATTGGACTACGATTCTCCGACCTGGTTCGAGCTTGCCTCGGCGGACGGAACGATGTCGGATGCTTCCGATGCTTCCGTCGTGAAGACGCTCAAGGATCGCGGCATCAAGGTGACGCCTCTCGTACACAACGGCTTTAACCGCAAGCTGACATCCGAGTTTCTAAAAAACAGCGAGGCCCAATCCAAATTCATCGCTTCGCTCGTCAATCGGTTGTCCGCGCTTGGCGTATACGGCGTTAATCTCGATTTCGAAGAGGTGGCAGGCGCCGACCGCGCGTTGTACACGGCATTCGTCAAAAAGCTGACCGATGCCGCCCATGCCAAAAGTTTGAAGGTATCGATCGATCTCCCGCGCGGAGACGCGAGCTGGAATCACTTGACGGCATACGATCATGCCGCGCTTGCCGGCATCGTCGACATGATTATGATCATGGCCTACGACGAACACTGGAAGGGCAGCACGGAGCCGGGCTCCGTCGCAGGACTCAAGTGGGTGGAAGATGGCGTCAAGCAGTTCCTCGATTACGGCGTGCCGAGAAGCAAGCTGATGTTAGGCATTCCGTTCTACGTTCGCGAATGGCGGGTTGACGGAACCGGCAAGCTCGTCGATAATCGCGCCATCTTTATGAAGGAGCTGCCGAAGCTGATTGCCGAGACAAAAGCGACCGGCGTCTTCGATGCCAAGTCCGGGCAAAACAAATATACGTACACAAAAGACGGCTACACGCATGTATTTTGGGCGGAGACGCATGATACCGTTTTAAAGCGCATCGCGATCGCCAAAAAATACGATTTGGCCGGCGTAGCCGCTTGGAGACTCGGCTATGAAGACGCCGAGCTCTGGACGAAAATCCTGCAATCGAAATAATAATTTAAATAAATACAATGACAAGGGCAGAACCGGCATGAAATGCGGGTTCTGCCCTTACCTGTTTCACTTAATCGCTTGGAAACTGCCTGTCCTGCTGCTTCTTCTTCACGGGTATCCAAATTTCGCTTCTGTAAGTCTCGGACGACGTATCCTTCCCTTCATTCCACAGCAACTCGGGACCTGGCGCGATCTCATAATCCGATGACGGAAACCATTCCGAATAAATTCGTCCCCAGATTTTCTGCAACGTCTCCGGGAAAGGACCCACGGATTCGAATACGGCCCAATGGGATGGTCCAACCTCTAGAACGGCAAGCTCTCCCGTCACCGGCTCCTTTGTTGCCGCTCCGATATAATGGTCCAGCTCCCCCCGTTCTTGCATGCGACCTTCGTCAAAGTTGACGGAAGCGCTGATGATGCCTCGCGGCTCCATATTCGACAATCCTTTGATCGTTCCGATCAACTCCGGCGTCAGCTGCTTCCACATCTCGGCAATTTCCGGATTGACCCCGTTAAATACAATTGGCACTCGCTTGCGCAACCCTGCGATACGAAATGCTTCTTTCTCCACCAAACGGTATTGCATGGCATCTCCTCCTTGAATGGTCAGTTGAAACGACATTCGCGGGAACGCTTTAAGCGTTGGGCTCCCGGCTCTTACATCCGAAGGATTTAAGCCATGAAGCTGCTGGAACGCTCTGGTAAACGCATCCGGAGATTGATACCCGTACTTGACGGCAACATCGATAATTCGCGTCGCCCCGGCGCTTAGCTCCTGTGCAGCCAGCGTTAGACGTCTCCGACGGATATATTCCGCGAGCGTCGTTCCCGACAAGAAAGAAAACATACGCATAAAGTGGTATTCGGAGCACCTGGCCCGTTTAGCCGCTTCCTTCATATCGATCTCATCCGTGAGCCTCTCTTCCAAGTACTGGATCGCATCATTCCAAGGACCCAATCCGTTCATCCTCATCCCTCCCGCACATTTAGATTAACAGACCAGGAGAATCGACTTCCGACTTTGCTTGCCCGATGGTGTCGGATCAGCTTTTAGTAACCCATCTCTTTTAAAATTCGGGACAACGCGCGCAGCCGCTCGCCATACAATTCGCCATCGTCGCTCAGCGCCTGGCTAAACAGCTTGATATCCTCATTAATTCTCTCGTTGTCCGTACAAACGGAGACCGTCATGGCATCTCCCTGCAACCCCACACGATCGATTACCGGGTTATCCGTATCGTATAGCTCCTTGTACCGGTACGCTTCGCGGAAGTGAACCATGCCGGTGCAAACAAGAATGGCCAGATCAAGCACGCGGTGCAGAGGAAGCTCCTCGGATTGTCTGGACCACTTTCCTCCCGTATGTCTCCACACTTTAGCGGATATATCGACCTTTCCCCTGTCATTCCATTGCGCCAGCCCTAACGACAAACCTTTGGCGTCCGAGTTGCTGGCATACCGGCCATCCACCTGATCGTAATTTTCCGAAACAATGACGGGTTTATGTTTTAACGTTGTTGGAATCTGCATCATGGTATTCTCCTTTACCGAATGGTTTTATTTTAGTAATTTACTAATTTACTGTACATGTCATAAATCATACTCTACGAATTGAAAATCGTCAAAACGTTTTAAATATTCCTTGACGAGAATATTCTCGATCTGGTATATTCAAATTGTAACAACGGCAGGTCACTGACAAGCGGAAAGGATGGCGGCATATGGATATCGCAACCTTAAGCGCGCTCGCTGAGCCGAACCGGTTGCGCATCGTAGAGCTGCTTGCTTATGGGCCTCTGACCGTGGGAGAGATCGCGGAGCGGCTCCGGATTCGCCAACCGCAGGTTTCCAAACATCTTCGCGTATTGCTCGAGGCCGGACTCGTCGAAGTTCAGCCCGATGCGAACCGCCGCCACTACAGGCTGCGATTCGACCCGCTCCAGCAGATGGATCATTGGCTGGGCCGCTACCGCAAGTTGTGGAGCGAGCGTTATGACAACCTAGACGAATACTTAAAGAAGTTGCAAGAGTGAGTTGAAACGGCTACGCCGTCCTTTGTTGGACCATTAACGATTAGGAGGAATTATCAATGACACAAGCTATGATGGTAAAAGCAGAAGGCAACGTATTAACTTTGGAGCGCGTATTCAACGCCCCTCCCTCCCTGGTTTTCCAGGCATTTTCGCAAGCCGAGCATCTGAAGCACTGGTGGGGCCCGCGCGGCTGGGCCATTACTCATTGCACGGTCGATTTCCGTCCAGGCGGCTCTTGGCATTATTGCATGACTTGCCAGGACAAGGAGCAAGGAGATTTCTACGGTATGGAATCGTGGGGAAAAAGCCTTTATAAAGAAATCGTGGAAAATGAGAAGATTGTGTACACCGATTACTTCTCCGACAAAGACGGCAATCTATCCGAAGAGATGCCGGCTACGGATGCGACGCTTCTATTCGAAAGTTATGAAGGCAAAACGAAACTGATTAATATTAATATTTATAATACGGCGGAATCGCTGAAGGCTGTTCTGGACATGGGCATGGAG
Source organism: Paenibacillus sp. MY03 (assembly GCF_002165585.1). NCBI lineage: Bacteria > Bacillati > Bacillota > Bacilli > Caryophanales > Paenibacillaceae > Paenibacillus > Paenibacillus sp. MY03. The sequence goes on from NZ_MXQD01000018.1 coordinate 160,231, forward strand.
CAAGGCATCAAGGAAACTTGGGATCGTTTGGGCGAGCGTTTGGAAGAAATCCAAAAATAAATCGTTGCAATTACAATAGAGCCGGACAAGAAAACTTGTCCGGCTCTATTGCTGATTCAACATTTAAAGTTATTTTTACTTTAAAATTCGTTCATGCCGAGATTAAACTGCCATTGTACGCCGAACTTGTCCGTAAGGCTGCCATAAAGCGGAGCCCAAAACGTTTCTTGCAGCTCCATTATGACGTTGCCGCCTTCTTGCAGCCGATTGAACGCGGATTGAAGCACATCCCGATCCTCCGTAACGACAGAAAGCGAGAAGTTGTTGCCCATCGTAAACGGCATGCCTGGAAATACATCCGAAAACATGACAATACTCCCCAGTATTTCTAACCGGGAATGCATGACCATGTTTTTCGCTTCTTCTGGAAGCGGATGGTTCGGGTCGGCCGGCACTTCGCCGAAGGTCATGATTTTGGGAACTTCTTGTCCAAAGACCTCTGCGTAAAATTCGATGGCTTCGCGCGTGTTGCCATTGAAGTTCAAATAAACATTAATCGGCATCGTCGTCTCTCCTTTTTTGTCCTGATTCGAGACCAGTATAGCATGTCCGAGCAAATGAATGCCAGAACGTGTATGATAAGAAAAAGTATTCTTGAAGGAGGATTTTAAACATGACAACCGCAACCGGACAAGCTTTGCGACAATACATGGATCATTACATGGCCAAATGGCCGTTCAGCGGCACGATCCTCGTGGCGCGGAAAGGTGAAATATTGTTTCGCGAGGCCTATGGACACGCTAGCCTGGAGCACGACGTACCTAATCGGACGGATACGAAGTTCGGCGTATGGTCCGTAACGAAATCTTTCACCGCGCTCGCAACGGCTATGCTAGCCGAAGAAGGACGGCTACATTTCGATGACTTGCTGAGTCGATTTGTTCCGGAGATGCATGCCGCTCCTCCGATTACGATTCGTCAAGCTATAAACCACGTCTCCGGACTTCCCAATTTCACAAGTATTCCGGCATACAACGAAGGGCTTAACAAAAGACCCGTTTCCAGGGAGGAGACACTGCGCCTGTTGCTGAGCCAACCTATGGAATTTGCGCCCGGGGAGCGGTTTGCTTACAACAATTCGGGCTACTATTTACTTGGGCTCGTTATCGAAGCCGCTAGCGGAATCACGTTCGGCCAATTTATCTCAACCCGTATCTTGCAGCCGCTTGGACTCGGGAATACCGGAGTAAATGATGGCAGAAGCCTCATACCAGGTCTTTCCTCCGCTTACCATGCTTCCGGCAATGGTCCCATACCCGCGGAATTCGTTGAGATGGGGACGGTCTTCTCTGCGGGCGGCATGTATTCTACGATTGACGACTTGTACGCATGGGCGCAATCCTTCGACTCTGCGAAACTCGTGAAGCGTTCTACACTGGAACAAGCCTTTTATAGGGAAGGCGCAGGTTACGGGCTCGGCTGGTTTATTGACGAAAAACATGACCGGAAACGAATTTACCACGGAGGGGCTTACCGCGGCTTCCGCTCCGAGCTGCACCGCTTTCCGGATGACGAAACGACCGTTATCGTGCTCACGAATTACGATTATGTACCGGCGACGAAGCTTGCAGATGCCTTGTCCTCGCTTGTTTTCGGCAAGGAAACAATCGTTCCCGAATTCCCCGCGCCTTACGCGCTGACGCAGGAACAATTCTCAGCTTATATCGGCGTCTATGAGGGTTTCGGCTGCAAAGCGGTTGTTAGTCGGGATGAGGACGGTATGTTCTTTCAATGGAACGACAGAGAAATTCACCGCATATACCCGATATCCGAGGAGCGGTTTCATCATAACTGGATCCAGTGGGAATGTATCTTCAAACGCAATGACACCGGGGAGCTGTCTTTCCTGGGCATGAAACGAAAGTAACGTAAGGTCCTCTATTCGCGCTTGCCAATAAGCTTGAGCCGGTCATTACATGGAATATTCGCCGCTATGGATTATAATTGGGTTTACTTGTACATGCAATTGGAAATCATGTTATAATTATGTTTGCATTGTCTAGGAGAATACTACCATAATAGAAGGACAAGATATCAAAGATGAGTCTTGAGGGGGAGATGCCATGTTTGGTCAACGACTGAAGCAGCTGAGGAAAAAAAGGAAATTGACCATGCAGGAAGTCGCGGATTATGTAGGTGTCGCCAAAAGCACCTATGCGGGATACGAGTCCGGTTATAGACAACCCACAATTGAGTCCATCCAAACGATATCCCGGAAACTGCGCACATCGGCCGACTATTTGTTAGGCCTTACGGATTATGCGGAGCTACCCGCCGAGATTAATCACAATGCCAAGGAATATTTGAATATTGGCAAGCTCCATTGGGACGGGGTTCCCTTGGAGAAGGGCGATCTGGAGCTGATCCGCAGCTTGATGGAGCGGGTTCTTCGCGATCGGTCCCTCCCCGAGGAAGATTGACTTACATGCCGAGCATCTGCTGCAGCTTCAACTCTGCTTCTGCCCGCAGTTGTTCCATAACTTCATTGTATGTTTTCCCCCACTCGCCTATTTTTTCGGCAGACACCCCGTCTTGGCCAGCCCTTGCCGCAACCTCGTTAAATTGCGTTTCGCAAACAACGCTTGCCGCTTCCAGACTAGCGGCGGCTTCGGCTCCAATGCGCTGAAGCGCCACTAGATCTGTCGCTTCCACGTTCCCTACTTGAGTCTCCGTCTCTTTAAGCACCGACTTCACATCCATAATGCAGCCTGCCTGAAGACCTAGCAATTCCAGCTCATATTGGTGTTCCAGCCCGTTATCGGATTCTTCGGGCGTAGGTGCAGTGGAAGGAGACGGCACTGGCGAGGCGGCCGGTTTCTCCGTAGACGCGGGAGTCGAACTCGGCTTGTCCGTAACAATCGGTCCGAGTCCAGGTTTTTGTGACGGCTTGGTTGGCGGAGCAGGAGTGGGTGTTACAGCCGGCTTCGCCGTTGTACCGCCGGAATTTTGCTTCGCATCGTCGTCGCTGCCATTCGCGGTCGGATCCGCTCCCGTAGTCGGCAGCGTAACATCGTCATCGTTGCCTTCTGCCTCTTGCTCGGAACTTGGGAGGTTCGGCCAGCCTTCCTCCAAGCCAAGAAGTCCTCCCGGGGAATTCTTCAATTCCTCTAGCAGACCTCCAGCCTCTCCGCTCCCTCCTTTTCCTTCCTGATCCTCCGGCACTGCGCCTTGTTCTCCTCCTTGCGGCAGCTCCTGTCCTGCGTCCAAGTCCAACATGATAACGGGCAGATCATTTTCATTGTTCCCTTGCGCGACTGCCGTGCCGCCCGATTGATCCTGCCAATACAGTGCGCCCCAAGCGAGCAATAAAATGACCGTCAGCGTGGCAAGCGCCATAACGGCAATATTGGGCTTACGTATTCGTCTTATTCTTTTTCCGAACCTGTTCCTCTTTAACATCGAATGCATTCACCGCCTTCGTAAATCCATAAAGAATGACGTTCCGGCGAAGCCGCTTGCAGCGGCTCGCCGGTCATCCAGCTTCTAAAATTCTAGAAGCGACTTTATGATTTTTGTTATCGTAGCATTGACCTTGGTCTTGATTTGAGCCAATGCTTCTTCCTTCTGCTGCGCACCCGCGTTCAGTTTAAGAAGTTCTCTTGCGGCATGATTGCCTTCGCGTGCCGTATCCAGCAACAAGCTCACTTTCTGAATATCGGTCTTGGAAGAAGCAAGCCTTACCTCGATCTTGGCCAGCTTTCCATCCAACGCTTGAAGCAATGCTGCGATTTTCTGAGCCGTCTGGTCCTCCTCTTGTTCATTGACCAGCGTCACTTCCTGCTGGAATACGACCTTGCCTCCTTTGCCGCTCGGATTCGAAACAGCGGCTTGAATGAGCGCCGTCGCAGATGCCGTCCCCTTCGGAATCGTCACTCTGCCGTTTGAGCTCACCGACACCTCTTTGTCACCCGACACCTTGCTCCACTGCAATGCATGATCCGGAAGCTCGATGCCTTGGAAAGACAACGAATACTGATGCTGTCTGCCGTAATCCGTCACCTTGACGGCGACCTCGGCCTCCGAGCGGATATACGCAATCGCCATGGCCAGCGCCGCTTCCTCGTCATGCTTGAATTTGGATTGGAAGCTCTTGGCCGTTTGCCGCATATCGATAGGTCGGACGCCAAGATCGGCAAGAGCCTTGGCCAGCGGATACTCCTCTTCTTCCTCCATTATTCCTGCAAGCGAGTCCGCGACAAGCGCGCTCAGCTTATTCTTATTGCGCAGCAGAAGGGCAAGCTCGGATGGTTTCATTTTGGACACACTCTCCAGCATTTCGCCCTCCAAACCTCCGCGTTCTTTCCCATCGCCGAACAGCAGAATAAGGAAGTCGTCCATCGTTACGTTCGAAACGCCTCCCGCCGCCGCGAGAGTCTTTAAGGCTGCGCGGAATTCTGGATTGCTGCGGATTTCCTCCAGATCGGAAGCTTTGGGATCGTAACGGAACGAACCGACGGCCACGAGAATATCGAACAGATCCCTTTTCAGCTTCGCCTCGTCAACCGTTTTCGGCAAATTCGGTTTTACCCGTTTCCATAGCGGATCCAGCAGCTTGCCGTCCTTTGAGAAAGAAAGCTTTGTCCATTCATCCCTAAAGCTGCGAACCGCGTCTACGTCAGCGGGATCGCCCGCAAGCAGGGCATCCCTGAGCTTGTTCATCCGCTCGAGGAAAGCTTCGACCGGGAACACTTCGCCTTCCTCGCCATCGCCGACTGCCTTCAAGGTGACCTCTTGTTCGAATATCACTTTCGGGGATCCGCCATACGGATTCTGAAGACTTGCCCGAATGACAGCCGAAGCTTTTTGGGCACTGGACGGAATCGACACCACGCCTTTAGAGCTGACGGTGACAATGGAGTCGCCGGACACTTTCGACCATACCAGCGCAATTTGCGGTACGGCTACACCTGCGACACGCAGCGAATAACGATGCTCCCGCCCGTCTTCGCTCACTGCCGCTACAGCCTCGGAAGCCGTACGGAGGTAAGCAACCGTCATCGCGCGAATGGCCGGAACGTCTTTCTGAAGCTTGACCTGGAAGTTCAGCACAAGCGATCTAATATCCTTTGCCGTAACGCCGAGTCCACTCAGTATGTCGACAAACGCATAGTCACCCTTCTTGGCAAGCAGCTTATCCGTTGCTTGCAACAGTACATTCGTAATCCCTTCGTTGCTTCCGAGCAAACCGAGCAACTCCAGGGATGACATCACCGCAAGCTCCGATGCGATCGTTCCTTCTACGCCCTTTCGTCCCGCTCCGTCACCGAACAGGAAGACCAGGAAGTCGTCCATCACAATATCAGGATTTCCTCCGGCCGCCGCAATCGTCTTTAAGGCCGCCCGGTATTCCGGATTCGTGCGGATTTCCTCCAAATCAGACGCTTCCGGGTCGTATCGGAAGGAACCGACAGATTTTACAATGCGAAACAGCGTACGTTTTAGCTCCGGTTCGTCAACGTGATCCGGAAGCTTCGTCGATATTTTGTTCCAAACGGGATCCAGCAGCTTGAGATTGGCATCCACATCCAGAGCGGCTATCTCGTCACGCAGATTTCTGACATCCTGCACATCGACGGGATCTCCTTCGGCGAGCGCCTTATGAAGCTCGTTCATTCTCTCCAGAAACACTCGCGATGGGAGCTTTGCCCCCGAATCGCCTGCGGCGCTCGCGTACTCGGGGCCGCCAGACAGCCCTCCCATGCCAGACGGCAATCCGGTTAACGACGTACCCAACAAGGCTGCCGCAAGCATGGAAGCCGTCAAACTTTTTTTCATTCTCATCATCCGTTCTCCTCTCCATGTGTATGATTATTTAAAATTGCAGCGCGGGCATAGGCTGCTTCACGCCCTTGTTTAAGCTCGGACGGCCGACCGAATAATAAACGAACCCGGTGCCGAGCAATTCCTTCTCCTGAAACACGTTGCGGCCATCAATTAGGACGGGCCGGGCCATTGCGGCTTGAAGACGGCTTAAGTCGACTCCGGCAAATTCGGGCCAATCGGTAAGCAGACATAACGCGTCCGTCCCCTGCGCAGCTTCCATGGCGTCTCCGCACCAGGTTACGCCTTCTCTGCCCAGCAGCGTTCGGAAGTTGTCCAAGGCGACGGGATCATAGGCCCGCACCTTCGCGCCCGCATCCAGAAGACGCCCAATGATCTCTAGAGCCGGCGTATCTCTTACGTCATCGGTATTGGGCTTAAACGCAAGACCCCATACCGCAACGTTCAACCCTTCAAGCTCTCCGCCGAAGATCGCGTTAAGCTTGCGAATGACGCTGAATCGCTGATCCTGGTTCACCTCGACGACGGATCGAAGCAGCTTGAATTCGTAATTCACATGCCCGGCAATTTGTATGAGAGCGTTCGTATCCTTCGGAAAGCAGGAACCTCCGTAGCCGATGCCCGCTTGCAGAAATGAGGGGCCGATCCTTCTGTCGCAGCCCATCCCCTCCGCCACCTGGGAAACATCTGCTCCAACCTTCTCGCAAATATTAGCAATTTCGTTAATAAACGAAATTTTAGTTGCCAGAAAGGCATTGGAGGCATATTTGATCATCTCCGCGCTTCGTATGTCCGTCACGATGATTCGATCTGTAAGCGGCTTGTGCAACTCGAGCATCTTGCTCGCCGCCTCCTCGGAATCCGCACCAATGATGATACGATCCGGATGAAGCGTATCGTGGATCGCGGACCCTTCGCGCAGAAATTCGGGCAAGGAAATGCTGTCGAAAGCAACTGCCGACCGGGATCGCATCAAACCTGCCAGCCGTTCATTCGTGCCGACGGGTACGGTGCTTTTGACCGCTATGATTTTGCGGTCGTTCATTGCCTCCGCTACTTCCAACGCCGCATGATCGATATAAGCCAGGTTGGCTTCGCCGTTTGGCAAAGGCGGCGTGCCCACGGCCAAAATAATCAACTCCGACCGACGGACGGCATTCGGCAAATCCGTGCCGAACGATAATGATCCCGCCTGACGCACCTCGGCTATCAGCTCCCTCAGTCCAGGCTCGTAAATGGGGACGCCCCCCTCGTTAAGAATCCGGATCTTGCCAGGATCCTTGTCGACGCACATCACGTCATGTCCCAGCTTCGCGTAGCATACGCCCGATACGAGACCTACATATCCGGTACCGACTACCGTGATTCTCATTCGTATATCCCCTTTCAGTGAGGAGTGCGAGCTCCGCAAATGGTAACGATCTCTTCCCAGTCATACGCCAATCTGACAATGTCTTCCTCCACCAGCTCGCTGCCCGTCTGGACTTCGATGATCTCCATTTCCGTCCGCGCGCGAAGACTGTGTCTGCAGCCCTGCTTGATCGTCAGCACATCGCCCGAGCGTACCTGAAATACTTGCCCGTTCATCGCCATATCGCCTTCGCCTGCGATAACTGTCCACACCTCGCTGCGAAGCTCATGATATTGGTAGCTTAAATTATGGTCCGGCGATATGCAGAGCCGTTTGGTCAGCACCTCGCTGCCATCCGGATATTTTAAATAATCGAGCACTCTGTAGCGCCCCCATCTCCGTTCTTCGTACATGGGCCGTTGAGTAGAATGTTTCATAATCTCTTTGATCATCGGGCTTGAAGGTTTATCCGATACGAGAATGCCGTCCGGGCTCGCGGCCACCACGACGTTGGACAAACCCAGCAGCGTAATGGGAATGTCCAACTCGTTAATGACATGAGTGCCGCTGGAATTGCCCGCAATAATGCCTTTTCCGATGATAGAAGCATTCATCTCCTCCGTAAGCGTGTTCCATGTGCCGAGATCCTTCCACTCGCCGTCGAACGGGAGCGCGACGATATGATTCGAACGCTCCACAATCTCGTAATCGAAGCTGATCTTGGGCAGCTTGCCGTATTGCTTCTGCATCTCGTCGTATTGGATGGGGTAGCCGCACGCAATGAGCACATTAATGAGATAATCCAGCTTAAATGCGAACACTCCGCAGTTCCAAAGCGCATCTCTGCCGATTAGCTCGGCCGCTTCCGATTCCGTCGGTTTTTCTTTGAAGCTGCCGACATGGATATAGCCTCCGGCGTCCGGTTCTCGGCCAGGCCCGGCTGGTACGATATAGCCGTATTTTTCGGAAGGATAGGTTGGTTTGACGCCCATCAACGCCAGATTGGCTCCGGAGTCGTTCAACACTTTCTCAAGCTCCTTGCTTACTTCGAAGAAAGACTCCTCCACATACGGATCGACCGGCATGACCACGATCGTCTCGTCCATACTGACTCCTTGCACCGAATAGAGATACGTTGCGGCTAGCGCGATGGCGGGGAAAGTATCTCTTCGCTCGGGTTCGACAATCAGCTCGATCTCGCTGCCCAATTGACTCTGAATCATCTCCACCTGGGATTTGCTGGTTGCGATATAAGCATGTTCCCGCATGCCTGCGCGTTCGATCTGCCCCCATACCCGCTTCACCATGGATTCCAACATACCGTCAGCGCCTGGGAGTACCTTTAGAAATTGTTTGGATCTGGAATCATTAGACAAAGGCCAAAGCCGTTTGCCGGAACCTCCGGACAATAATAAAATTTTCATTCTGGCCACGCTCCCTTATGCTGATTTCGATCATGCTTGTCCATGCAGTCGAGCCGTCTGCACGGCGCTTGTCCATGTGTGAAAATAACCCGAATTTTTGCCGTAAGAATTGTCCAGCAGCGTGTTGGGCTTGTCCATCAGGCACGATAATATATGGCCGTGAAGCCGGGAGGTCTGGATGGAACGGTATTCGCTAAACCTGCGTATGGCCTTGTCTACCAGGTAATCGCTGTATTTGTTCCATATCGTGCCCATCGGCAGGATACCGCTCCGCCGCCTCATCGCGCTTCCGATCATGCTGATCGACTTCCGTTCGACGCGGTTGTAGAGCGAATTCCAGTCCAGATAATCACCATCGCGCGCGGACTCCAGCTGCTCCTGCCCGCTCGCCTTCTCGATGTCCGTGCGCAGAAACCGGAGAAGCTCCTTGGCTGGTGCTGCCTTGGAGGCAATCGGCCATAGCTGATGCGCCATATCCGGCGCCAACTGAACGGAGCAGCGCACGAACTTCTTCGACGCAGCATCATGGGACTGCGGGTCGCGGACGAAGAGATGCAAATCGGGATGCCGATTAAAGATATCCGCCGTACGGTCGAACTCGGACTCGTTCCGGTAGTAAACCGTCTGAGGCAGGATCACCACTCGATTGCCTGTATACTCCGATACGATCCTCTCGCGGAGCTGCTGATGGACGGGGTACAAATCCCCGAAATTGCCGCCGCCTTGAAGAACGATAATATGTTCCGGCGGCATGCTCAGCCGATCAGGGAAATCCAGGACGCTGTATCGGGCGTAAACACGAATGCCGTAGTCCCGAAAGAAAGCCTCCGTCCCTTTCATGATGAGCAGATCGCCGCCGTTGTTGTAGACCGGGTAATCCACGTATTGAACCGTAGAACCCGGCGGTATGACTTTCAGGATCGGTCTGAGCCGACGTTTGAGCTCGTCCATGGGATGGGTGGCATGAACCGTCAACATGATCTTCATTCACTCCTTGCGTTTCATTTTTGCCGTAATGGCTTCCGTGAGAAAACGGAAATCTTCCCGCTGGAAGAGTAAAGCTCCAAGCTTGACGCGAAAAACGAGCCGCATCGACAGGAGCGTGACCGCAAGCCTGACCCAGGCGCCGATCAGCAAGGCGGCTGCAATCCCGTTAAGCCCAAATGTCGGGACTAGCGCGAAAAACAGTCCGACCGTCACGGCCAGCGCGATCATTTGCCGGATGAGCACAAGTCCCGGCCTGCCCATCGCATTAAAGGCGGACGCCAATATCCATGCTCCGCCGCCAACGATGCACTCCGCGGATAAAATATAGAAGGCCGTGCTTGCATCCAGAAACGGTTCTCCGAACAACATACCCATCAGCGATCGGCCGATTAGCATGCAGGGCACGGCAACAAGCGTCATCAGCAGCATGGTCAGCCTGAAAGCGCGTCCGACGGTTGAAATAATGACCCCGTTGTCCTGCCCCGTAACCTTTGGGAACACGACGCTTGTAATTGCGGTCTGCACAACGTTGAACACGCGGGACAACGCGTAAACGACAGTGTAGAGCCCAAGCTCTCTGGCCGACAGCATCGACAGAATAACCAGCTTGTCGAATTGGGCGTACACGGTTCCCAGCAGCTCCACCCCAAACACCTTGCTGCCGTAACCCAGCAACGCTTTGGCCGCCATTCGGTCCCGCAGTCCCCTCAGCCAGCCAACCACAAGATTTTCGCGGATCTTGTAAGCTGCCGCCGCTGCAACGGCTACCGTCGTAACTAGGAATACGACGGCCGCGGAGGTCAACGACAGGTTGCCCGCAGCCCAGAGAGCGAGAAGTCCGGCGAGATTGAGGAGCGGCACGTATAACCGCACGCCGTTATATACTTGAAAACGGCCCATGCTCTGGGCAAGCGCGGAAAGCAGGTTGATGGCGAGCAGAACGGGCAGCATGCCGGCGGCGTACCATCTGGCGGCAGCCACCACCGGCTCGGGATATCCGGCAAGCCACGCCGGCATAAAGATCCACGCGATGCCGCCCGTCACCGCCGCGACGGGCAGCTGGAACAGGAATCCCGTTCGGATTAGCTGCGATTCCTTCCCGGGATGCCGCTTGACGTTGAAGATAAGCGAAGTCGGGAGACCGAAGGACACGATGCCCGCCAGCAGCGTCGGCCATAACAGGATGGCCGAAAACTCTCCTTTGCCGACGACTCCGAACATGCGAGCCGTTGCGATTGATGTCAGCGTGCTAAGCGCCATCACGAGAAGATTCGTTGCGCTTGTGCGAAAGATCGTACCGGCTAACCCGCTTCCTTTCCAAACTTTACGAATGGCCAATTGCGACATCGTCATTGTCAGCTCCTGCCGCCGCCGTAGCGAAGGATGCCGATCAACGATCCGTTGCGGTAACAAATATGGACCAGCTGCCTGATAAACGCTTTGGGGCGGAAGACGGCCGGCAGCATGGAAACGACGGCCTGCAGCAGTCTGACGATGTGTTTCGCAACGGCGAATGCGCTCCTGTCCTCTCGCCTGACGGCATCGCTTACGCCTTGCCAGAACATGCGCTTAAGGAACCACTTCCTGGTGGCGCGTTCCTTCGAGATTTTATGCCGGACGCCGCCATGCGGCGTATAATAAACTTTGTGGCTCCGCCTCAGCCGTCCAATAAGCTCGCTCTCCTCGCTGGATAACAGCTTGCCGCCCCTTCTGCCGAGATCTTCCCGGAAATGGCCGATGTCGAGAAACAGCTCCCGCCGGAATGCGACATTCGCGCCATAGGGAATCGAAGGAGCCTCCATCTCCGTGATCGTTGGAGCGTAATCCAGAATGGTGAATACCGAACGATGCTCCTCCGGTATCCAATCGGGTTCGGCGCTTTCCCAGACGGGGTCAATCCGCCCCCCGACGCAGCCGATGGCGGCATCGCTCTCGAATACGTCCACAATCGCCTCCATCCATCCCGGCATGGCCAACGCGTCGTCATCCAGAAAGAGGATGTATGTTCCCTTAGCCTCCCGAATGGCCCGATTGCGCGCGACCGATAGTCCAAGCTCTCCTTCGAATACATACCTCAGCCTCTCGCCGTATCGTTCTTGCAGAGCTTTCATGACAGCAGCCGTATCGTCGGTCGACCGATTGTCCACGACGATCACTTCATAATCGTCAAGATCTGTCCCGCTGGACATGACGCTCTCCACCGCTTCCTTGGTATCTTTGGATCTGTTATGCGTACAGATCGCGACCGTTGCCTTCATCGTTCATCCCCTCCCCGCGTACACGAGCTCCGTCTTGCGTGCGATGACATCCCAATCCAGCTCCCGAAGCGCTTCTTCGTAATCGGGAGATTTGCGCTGCCTCTTCAGCATCCTTGCTTCTTCCAGAGCGCTTGCCAAACCGCCTGCGAAGCTCGGATCGTATCGAATAGCCATATGCTCCTGGAAATAATCATCGATAAACTCGTTATCCGGCATGACGACAAGCTTTTTAAAGGTCAGACCGAGAATCGCGGAACCCGATGTCGTAATTTCTTTATATGGCAGAACCAGGGCGTCCGCGGCGTTAAGCAAATCCGCTACCTCTTCGTTCGGGATGAACCCGGGCATCAGAATAACGCCCTCTTCCCGCCTAAGCCCCTGCAAATAAAGCTCCAGCTCCGCATCCGCTTTGCCGGCAATAATGAGATGCGTTCGTTCCGTCCTGACCATGCGGAACGCTTCGACCAAATCATCAACGCCCTTATAAGGCTTAATGGCGCCCATAAACAGGAACACGTCGTCGTCGTCGCCGATGCCGTACAGCTCTCGAACTCGCAGTCCTTGAGGTTTGTAGACATCCAGATAATGACCGTGCTTTACCACATGGAGCTTGCGCTCCGGAACGCCGAATTCCTCCTTGACCTTACGCTTAATCGACTCCGAGGCTACAATCAGGCCCGTACTGAACCGGCAGATCAACCTTCGCATCAAGCGCTCGGCCCCCCCGCGTCCGGAGTCATGGGGATACAAATTATGGATCGTCCAGACGAGATTGATCCCCCGCAAGCGCATATAAGTCAAGGTAAGGATCAGGATGGTCGACTTTAGCGCGGAAACGACAGGATTCCTATGCCAATAGGCATGGTGGAACCAGTGGACATGTACGACATCCCCTCTTCTTGCCTTGCCGATCTTAAGCATCAACTTGCCATGGCTCAGATCCCTGACGTCTAGACCGGCGTCCATGAGCGCCTCCGTCAACAAATTATTGTATACGTTTAGTCCGCTTGTTCTCGGCCACATCCATACTCTCTTCGGCCTTCTCTCCCCGGCGTCGGCCATTCGCACATCATTCATTCCTTCCCTGTCAGTTGTATCTGCGAATCCAATCCGGCGGCACCTCGATCTCCTTCAACGTTTTGGCGGGCGTCCCCCCGGACAGTACGGCGGATGGGATGTCTCTCGTTACGACACTGCCAGCCGCTATGACCGAACCGCTTCCGATATGGACACCAGGCAAAATGATGGCGCCTCTGCCGATCCATACATTGTCTCCGATGACGATCGGCTTCGCGGCCGAACGGTCCTGCGAATCGACAGGATGAAAGTTCGAATCAATCATATTGACCATAGGTCCGATTATCGAATGGCGGCCGATCGTGATGGACGAGGTGCAGCCAATATCAAGCCCGTAATTAAAAAACACGTTGTCGCCAATCGTCAAACGAGCACCCTTGCCAACCGTGACGGACGAAGGGAACGGCTTGGCGTGGAAGGAGACGTTGCGGCCAATAATGAGCTCGCCCTTGTTCTTGAGAAGAAGCTTGCCCGCAATACGGGATAATCGGCCCGCAGAACTTGCCTTGAACGGCAGCACCGCCGCACCTTTCAGCACGGCCAGCGCCTTCTCGAAACTAAATGCCGCACGGGATACGCTCATATCTCCGTCACCCCGCCGTTCCCGGCAGCCGTATCGCGGCAGGTTCGAGCATGCCTTGATAAACATGCTCCACCTTCCGCGCAATAGCGCCCATATGAAATGCGTCCATCACGCCGTCGTATCCTCTGACGGCCAGCTCCTCGTAGTTAACCTCTCCGTCGTAGAAGCCCCGAATCGCTTCGTACAACGCCGCGGAGTCGCCGTCGCGAACGACGAGCCCCCCTTTTGTCTGTTCGATGATCTCCGGCGCTCCCCCCGAATCCGCCACAATAGGCGGAGTGCCGACCAGCATGGATTCGATGATGACGCGGCCGAACGGTTCGTTTAGAGAGAAGTTAACCGTCAGATCGCACTCTTGCATCTTGTCCAGCGGCTTGCTTGTATGTCCGCAAAATTCGACATGGCGCTCTAGACCGTATTCGATCACCTTGCGGATCAACATGTCATAGTAACGGTCCGAGCCGTCGATGGAAGCATCCCCGACAATGAGCAGCTTCCAGTTGTGTCGGCCGCTTGCAGGCAATTTGGCGACCGCATCGATAACCAGATCGTACCGTTTCCACTCCACGATTCGGCCAAAGGTCCCGATAACCAATTGCCCGTCGTCCATGAAGCCCCTTCTTCTGCGGCCGATCGCCAGTCTGGGGTCCACGCCGTTGTAGATTACTTTTTTGTTGCTCCCTTCAATGGAGCCTGCCACGAATTTCGAGATGCAGATCACTTGATCGAAGAAGCGCGGCAGCACGCGATTGAACATCCGAAGATGCGTATGATCGCGGTGATGCCATACCCGCTTGCATGGCGACATAAACTTTAGCGGACCAATGTACCAAGGCGCCCTCCAGCCATTGGCATGGACGATATCAATCCCAAGCTTCTTGACGAGCGACCGGATGCGGAGCACGGTCTCCACGTATCCGAAGCCGAGCCTCTTTTTGATGCTGCCCAGACTGAGCGGGATGTGGGTGAAACTTGCGGTGATCTCTCCCAGATACGACGCATTGCCGGGACTGATCAAATAGATGCGGTACAGGGAAGTATCGATGTAGTTGATCAGATGGACCAAGCTTTGCTCGGCCCCTCCCTTCTTATCCGCGTGCGTCACGAACAGAATGTTGATGAGCGGACTTGACATCAGAGATCCCCCTTTCCGGACTGTATGTGCGTTCAAGATATCGAAAATACGTTTTGAGTGTTTCCTTATGGTTATAACGTTCTCGGATAAATTGCTGAGACGCTTGAAGCAGCGAGTCTGCCGCGGCCGGCTCCGCCAAAAGTTCTCTCACAGCTCGGCAGAATGCGGCCGGCTCATCCTCCACCCGAATATGCAAGCCGTTCCTTAGACCCGTGCCTTCGCTGCCTACCGTAGTCGAGACAACCGGCAATCCGTTCTGGATCGCTTCGATCGTCTTCAGCTTAACGCCCGCGCCATTGCGCATCGGATTGACAAATAGATAACCTTTCGCGTATATCTCGTCCAAATTCGCAGGTGTATCGTGTACATACACCCCTTCCAGACGTTGGCTATTCAACCACTCCACTCCCATTCCCCTGCTGTTGCCCGCGATGACGAACCGATAACCCGGTATATCCAGCAGTTTGGGATGAACTTGATCGAGATACCAGCGAATGGCCTCCCTGTTGTTAGGCATAAACAACGAGCCGATAAATACAACATGTTTGGTGTCAAAACGGCTCCTGGCGAAGGACTCCCTCGTAAGCGGCGGGGGCAGGAACAGGCTCTCGGCTTGCGGATGTCGTGTGACGAAGCTGTCGTACTCCTTGCTGGAGATAAACAAATATTTGGTCACCCGCTTTTGCAGCTTTCTCTGCAATCCGGCGAACTTCAAGCTTTCCATCGCATAATACAGCTTGTGCAGGATTTGGCCCGTACTTCTGGCCAGCGATTTAAAGTAAGCGGACTCGTCGTTATGAACCCGCAGAATCGCCTGCTCCGCCCGTATGCCCGGATTATCAAGAACGGGGTAAACGTAATCCCCTTCCAGCAGCACGTAGTCGTAATCGCCGTCTATCGGAACGGTCCGGAGCGCGTCTCTGGAACGGACTTGCAGCGGCTCCGGCATCAAAATGTCGAGCGGTGAGCTTTTTCGGTCGCAGAGCTTGATATCGTTTACCCATGCCCGCGCCGCCCGGAGGTCCGACGCGGCAGGCACGTGTTTGCCGCAGACGAGCAGGTCGATCCCCCAGCCCAGCCCCGCAAGCGCCCGAATTCGTCCCCACGTATCTACTCTTCCGCCATGGTCGGCCGGATACGGGAAATCGCTGCATACTACGAGAATATTCATTTCAGCGCCTCCGGTTTGTTGTAAAATGGACTTCGTTGGTCATCCTTGCCTGGCAGCAAGCCGATAAACGCGAACAACAGCCAGATTTCGTATTTGATCTCCAGCGATACGAGCAGCAGGGAGAGCAAAGTGAATACGAGCGCAAGGAACAGGATCGAGCTTGTTTTTACCTTCAAGAGCATATGGCGTCCCACCAAATAAAAAAACGCGACCGAAAGCAGCCCGCCGAACATAAACCACTGGAAAAAACCCGATTTAACGCCAAGGTTTTTGGTGCTGGTCGAATATTGAATCAGCTCGCTTACATTGATCTGACTGACGCCGAACCATTTGTAATAAACGCTTGACATCAGATTGACGGATTGCTCCAGATAATGGTTGAAGTAGACGGGATATGCCCCCGTGCCAACGCCAAAGGGATGATTAAGCACCGTAAGCAAAGCGATTACGATCGTCCCCATGCGCGTATAGGACGAGGTATAATTCTCGATATCGTTTTGGAAGGACTGGATAATGCCTACCGAGAAATTCGCAATAAACAGATACATGATCAGCAAGGCCGCAACGAGAAGCACGAAATTCCTTTTTTTGCGAAAATCAAGAAATTTCACCATGGTAACGGCAGCCGTGAGCAAAACAATGATCATAAATCCCTTCGAGCCCGTCACGAACAAATAAAACAGAAAGAAGCTTGCTGCATAAACGATCGTCAATGTTCGGGCAAGCTTGTTCCAATATCGGCTCAGGTAAGCCAATATCGCGACATACACCACAACGATTGTGCCGGTCGTGCTGCTCTCCGAAGTAAGCAGCCGGACGCGCCAATACGGTGCGTCGCCGGAATGCAGAAACGTCAACGCGTTCGGCATGCTCGCCAGCTCCACCGACATAATAAGCAGAAGCGACGTGACGGCGGCTAGAAAGCATCCGCATACGGTCCCGAGCTTGCCGATCTTGGCGACGACAAGCTGGATATGGCGAACATACAGCAGGATGAGCAGAAAGTAGATGAGCACCTTGACGCCTTTGCCCAGCAAATTTTCCGAACCGAAGCTATACGCTCCACCCATATACTGAACCAGAATATAGACCAGGCTCACCAGTGCCAAATACAGAATGAAACCGAACATATACGTATGAAACCTCGTCCAGTTCGTTATCCGCTTATGCTTTGCCAGCATCGCGATCTCGCACAACAGGAATACGGGAAACAGCAGCACGATCGGAGTCCTTCCGATTTCTCCGATGATTTTGACAAGCGGAAAGTCCTGATAGACGGTCAACAGCAGCAGCACGAAGAGATAGCCCGCCAGAAAAGCATGCCTGAGTCCATCCCTGCGGCTGTCCAGACTAGACATATTCCCTCACGACGGGCGAGTCCCGCCGCCTTCCGTCCCCCTTGGCGAACGCTTCGTACAGCCTCTGGATTTGGAAGTTCATCTCATCGGAATGAAATCGGCTTCTGTAAATGCGCTCCCCGGCCTCCCCCATCTCCTTAAGCCTCGCTTTATCAAGGCCGCGAATAATGGTTGCAAGCTCTTCCTTGTCGTCGAAATTAAAGATATAACCATTGATGCCATGCGCAACGATTTCCGGAAGCGCCCCGCGGTTGCTTGCAATGACGGGTTTCCTGCCGCGAAGCGCTTCAATGGCGACGATGCCGAAGCCTTCCCACCTGGAAGGAACGATAACGGCGTCACAAACCTCTATGTAGCTGGCAATCTCGGCATTATCGATCCACCCGAGCTTGACGGCATCCGCTGGAATGTCGAAATGCCGGTCTTGGAGCACGGTCCCTCCCGCGAGATAAAGCGTGACATTGCGGAATCGTCCTTCCGTAAACGTCTCCAGCAGAAGATCAAAACCCTTCTGCGGGTCGAAGCGTCCGATAAACAGCAGATTGATCCGATCCGGATCCGGCTCGAACGGCGGACTCGTCGATACTTGGACATCGGAGACGCCGTTGTACACAATGACCGACTTCTCTTTGGGAAGTCCGTAACGCACTGCCATGTCGTGTTCGTGCCGGGAAATATGAATAATGACATCCGTGCGAACCGCCAGCAGCTTCTCGATTCCCGCGTACAACCTCTTCTTCCAAGGGGACGTGTCCATCAGGAACGACCATCCATGGGCGCAGTAGATGATGGCGGGCCGCCGTCTCTTGAGCAGCAGCGCGGATCTAAGAAACAGCCCGGCGAAGGTACCATGGATATGGACGATATCCGGCTCGAGCTCCTTCACCGCGCGTGCCATCGTTCGAATCGCCTTTAGCATAAAAAGCGGCTTTCTCTTATAGGGATACAAGTGCAATCGGCCTGCGCCGATGTTTAGCGAATCCCGATTGGAATTTTGCTCCGACGCAAGGAGATGGACGTCATGCAAAGCCAGCTGGTATCGAAGAATTTCATTTAAATACGTCTCGATGCCGCCTTTCGTAAATTCCGAAACGTGAAGAATTTTAGCCATGCTGCAGACCTCCTTCCGGCTGCTAAAAAGCATCCTGAGGGGCAATGATCGCTTTCACCGTTCTCAGCATGATCTTGATGTCCAGCCAAATGCATTTTTTTTGAATGTACTTGATGTCCAGCTCCACCATCTCATGAAAGCTGAGACTGTTCCTGCCGCTTACTTGCCATAGCCCTGTACATCCGGGCGTCACCATCAAACGCTGTTTATCATAGTCGGAATATTCCGTCACTTCACGCTCCAAAGGGGGTCTTGGTCCGACAAGCGACATATCTCCTTTCAGCACGTTCAGCAATTGCGGCAGCTCGTCAATGCTGGTCTTGCGGATGAACTTGCCGACTTTCGTAATTCGCGGGTCGTCCTTCATCTTGAACATAGCCCCGCTAATTTCGTTCTTATCCAAAAGTTCCTTCAGCTTCTCTTCCGCGTTGACCGACATGGACCGGAGCTTGTACATCCGGAAAGGTTTGCCGTCCTTGCCGATTCGTGTCTGCTGGAAGAAGACGGGTCCCTTCGGATCCTCCAGCTTGATCAACAAGGCGACCATCGTAATCAATGGGCTGAGCGCAAGCAGCCCGGCCAGCGAACCGCCGATATCCATGGTCCGCTTCATGACGCCGTAAGCCGTAAGGCTCCTTTTCTCCTGCGCGGGAGCGAACCCTCTATAAGGGGAGGAGGCTCTGCTCCAGACCGCTTCTTCTCTTAATGGCGACGGATTCATCGTTATTCGCTCCTTCCAGTAATGAGATGGTTACGCAGTTCTCTCTCCATCAGTCCTTCAAGTTCTGTCATGAGCGGATAGCGGAGCTCCCGATTTCTAAGCGCAAAGTCGATGGTGGTCAATATAAATCCGAGCTGCTCCCCGACGTCATACCGAACGCCTTGAAAATCGAATGCGTATACGCCCTGCGACATGTTTAGCTCCTGTATCGCGTCCGTCAATTGGATTTCGCCTCCGGCGCCGATCCGCTGCTCGCCCAGGAAGTCGAATATTTCCGGAGTCAACACGTATCTGCCCATAATGGCCAGGTTAGACGGCGCTTGTCCTTGAGGCGGCTTCTCGACGAACCGGCTCACCTCGTACAAGTTGTCAACGCGATTGCCGGGATCGACAATACCATAGCGGTGCGTCTGATCTACGCCAACCATCTGTACGCCGATGACGGACCGTCCCGTACGCTCGTATTGCTCGATCAATTGTCTCGTGCACGGCGTTTGAGATTCCACAATGTCGTCGCCGAGCAAGACCGCGAACGGTTCGTTGCCGATGAAGTTTCGGGCGCACCATACGGCATGTCCGAGACCTTTGGCTTCCTTCTGGCGAATATAATGCAAGTTGACATTGGACGACTTCCGCACCTTCTCCAAAATATCCAGCTTGCCTCTCATCTCAAGCGTATGCTCCAGCTCGAACGCGATATCGAAGTGATCCTCGATCGCCCGCTTGCCCTTGCCGGTTACGACAATAATGTCTTCAACTCCGGACTCGATGGCCTCCTCGACAATGTATTGAATGGTAGGCTTGTCGACGATCGGGAGCATCTCTTTCGGCATTGCCTTAGTCGCAGGCAGGAAACGCGTACCAAGTCCGGCAGCGGGAATAATGGCTTTTGTCACTTTTTTCATGAAATCACACCCCGTTCTCGATTATTTTCAATACATGTTGAAATCTATCAGGGCATTTAACCCCACCTCACACCACACCAGCGACGATTAACGTCTAAGGCATATTTCCCACAGCATGGTCGAGTGCCTCCAGTGATAAAGGTTCAGGAGACATTACCTTCCTACTTAGCGTCCTCGGCTTGCAAGCACTATCGCTTTGCGGGTTAACCTTCGGAATCGCCGTAATAGTAGGAGTAAGAATCTGCATGAGAGCTGTTGACATTATTTAAAACGACTCCTAGCAGCTTGGCTTTGACATGATCGAGCAAAGACTTCGCCTTTAGAACATGCTCCTTGCTGACTTGCCCGGATTGAACGATAAGCACGACGCCATCGCTCATAACGGCTACGACCTGTGCGTCCGTCACCGTAACGATCGGCGGCGTATCCAGCACGATGACATCATAGCTTTTCCTCGCTTCGTCCAGTAACTCCGCCATCTGAGGCGAAGACAACAGCTCGGATGGATTGGGCGGCGTTGGGCCTGCATGCACGATGAACAAATTGTCAACGGCCGTATGCTGGACGATATCCTTAAGCGGCTTTTGATTGAACAGAGCCGTAGTAAGGCCGTTTCGATTGGACGTGCCGAACAAGTAATGCTGCGTGGGCTTGCGCAGATCGGCGTCGATGAGCAACACCCGCTTGTTCGCTTGCGCAAAGGCGACCGCCATATTCGCGCATGTCGTGCTTTTGCCCTCACCCGGCTTGGAGGAGGTGACCATTATAATCTGCAGCTTCTGGTTTATGGTGGAATGGTCGATGTTCGTTCGAAGAGTCCGGTAGCTCTCCGATATAGGCGACTTCGGATTAAGATGGGTAATCAAATTCCATTTAGGCGTCAAGCGTAGCATTGTTTCCCCTCCCTGCTTTGAGAGCTGTCTCCGGCTTATCTCCGCGCTCCTTCGAATCCTTTTCCCTGAATGTAGGAATGGCGCTTAACACCGGAACTTGCAGAAGCAAGTCGATGTCCTCCTCCGTCTTGACGGTATCGTCCAAATATTCCAGCAAGAATGCAATGCCTACGCCCAGCATCAACGCCAGAAGAAAGGCAACGGTCACGTTCAGCTTGATGTTAGGCGATACCGCCCCCCGATTTTCGAGCGGGTTGGCTTGATCCAGGATCGAGACGTTATCGACTTTCATAAGTTCGGGGACCGACTGCTGAAATACGATCGCGATCGCGTTTGCCATATTCGCCGCTTCCTGGTACGAGCTTCCTTTGACGGTAATCGACATGACCTGCGTCTCGTTGACCGAACTCACGCTTACTCTCCCGACCAGCTCGCTGTGCGTGACGCCAAGCTCCGGATACTGCTGAACGACCTTTTTCATCATGCGCGGCGTCTTGATAATTTCTTTGTAGGTTTTGATTAGACCGATTGTGCTATTGATGGCGCCAACGTCGATGCTAGGCAGCAGCGAACCGCTGTCCTTGTATTGATTGACGATCAGCTTGGCGGAAGCCTGGTATTGAGGCTTAAGAAAATAACCGGAATACAAGCCGATACCCAGGCAGCTTACGGTAACCAAAAGCAGAATCATGACTAACCTTTTTTTCAAAATGAGACCATATTGTTTTAATTCCAAACTGCCTCCTCCTTCGACGATAACGAGAGTCTATTATAGGATTCGTAACGAACTTTCATTTTTGTTATTCAATTAGAATTTTTTAATGATACCAGTTATTCAAAACGCGACCTTTTGCTTCAAAAAAGAACCACATTCAATCATTTACGATAGCATGAGGTTCACGATTTGCATTCATTTGTTAAAAAAAATCCTTCGATCGATCCGCCGTTTAATACATGCTCGACCATTTGTTCGGAGCAACCTTCCAACCCTTGCGTACGAAGCAGTAATGTCACCAGTCTCGCCATATCGATCGCTTCCCCATTGGGGTTGTATCCGGCGAACAACAGAAGCTCGGACAGCGAGTGGGTCGGTTTGACCGCTCCCCTGCCTACGTCCTTGTCTTCCGACAGCCGTTGCAGAAATTGTTTAAATCTGGCTTGTTTATCATTTTTGCATGGAACACTCATCTTCATAATCCTCCGTCCATTCCTTGCCGGGCAGTTGCCGGCAAGATTAGATTGCCATCCATCAACAACGATTCCAGATCTGTTGAGGAGGTTCCAAACTTACGGATTGACTAATCGATTTTTGCATTATGTACGCCTGTCTTACACTTCGCTTCTAAGTATGCCATAGATTTCCTAAATCCATGAGGGATTAAAGACATGTGTGGATTAGTCATTCCCGCTCATTTTCAAGTCGGTCTATATGAGCAATGAAGACTAAATTTTATAATTTCAGACAAAAATGATACCGTTTTCATGACGTGAGTAACCCCGAATGTCAAATCGAAGCGTTTTGTGTCGGGCTGCATTCATCCCCCACTTGGGAACCATATCTTTTTTTTCCTGGTCGGCAGCTTTTCTCGCTGTATAAAGCGTTGCCCGGTACTCTATCAGAAAAATCGGACCGGGATGGCCTGTTGTTTAAGCATACGCCATCCTAGAAAGAAACGGGACTATTGTCTGAAAGAGGAACATCCCGCCTATTCCGATGCTAAATGTTCGGATTGAAAACGTTTTTTCGATCCATTTGAACCATAAAAAAAGGTTTTTTTGATCCGCATAATTGGATAATGGAACATTAAAAAACCAATATATGGTCCGAAAATGACATACCTCTGTTTAAGCGACATTTTGTTCACCCTAATTTTGCACCCCGGCGTTAGAGGCTGCCTATTGAAGAATAGGATAAATTAACCAGAGACTTGCTGCCTGGTTATGGAATTAATCTGCGTAAAAACCTGCTAAATGAAGTGCTTTTCACATGAGATTCCCCCCTCGTAAGTTCCAGAGGCGAGTCGGATACTATTCGGCTGGCATTGGATTGATAATAGTCGACATAGGATTCGCCAAGCCGTTTGCCTATAACTTGATATGCTTCTTTTAGCTTAAATCCCCTTCGATTCGTATCATGGGCGTCAGAAGATACAATATGGATCAAACCGCTTCTGCATAACGTCCAAGCCGTCCTCTCCACGCCTCTGCCGAACCCTCCCAACAAAGAATGAGACGTAACTTGCGCGAAAGCTCCTCGCATCACCAGCTCTTCCAGGAGCCTTGGGTCACGCGCGATTGCCGAATTGCGCTCCGGATGCGCGATGATCGGAACCAGCCCAAGCACCGCAAGCTCATGCATTAGTTCGCCCATGCTCTTGGGAATATGTGAAGATGGAAGCTCGATCAGCATATATCTGGATCCGGACAACGAAAGTAGTTCTCCGCGTTCCCACGCTTCCGGAAGGCCATCGTGAATCCGAATTTCTTGTCCGTGCAGTACGCGCAGCGGAATGCCCTCTTCGTTAAGCCGCTTGTCCACGCGCTCCGCAAGCTGCTTGACTTCATGGGCGGCATTTAAATATTTGCCGTTGGCATGATGAGGCGTGGCTATAACAGCCGTAATGCCGTCTTCTACAGCCGCATTTGCCAGACGCAATGTTTCCTCCCAATCCGATGCGCCATCATCGATCCCCGGTAGTATATGTGTATGAATATCGATCATATTAGAGAGCGCCTCCCATCCTGGTCTTAATCGGTTACCCGATATATTGTAACATGGCAGGAAGGTTGCTTGCAGGTCCGCTCGTCGGGGGGCGACTGGGGGCGACTTCAGGGGATTCTTCTAATTGATAATAAGTTGCGGCCGCTATACGGACAAATTGTCACAACTGAAGTCCGTCGGAAGCAGCTGGTCTTGCTATACTAGAACTAAACAATCCCTTTACAGGAGAGTATTTATGAATCCCATCATTCAGCGTGAGCAGCTATACGAATCGGCATCAACTTTTCTTGCCTCCTTTTATCGGGAATCCGGCCGCAGCGACCCGGAGCTTACTGCCAGATTGGACGAAGTTCGGGAAGAATTGAGCAAACGAGGCACCTATGCTCATACCGAAGGCGAGCTTATTTTTGGCGCCAAGCTGGCCTGGCGCAACAGCAACAAGTGTATCGGAAGACTATTCTGGGATACGTTAAACATCATCGACGCCAGAACCATCAACAGCGAAGATAGAATGGCGGGCGCCTTGTTCGAGCATATCGAATCCGCTACTTGCGGCGGAATCATAAAGCCTTTCATGACGATCTTCGCCCCGCAGCAGTATGCCGAAAAGCCGGAGAGCGGTCCCCGCATATGGAATCATCAATTGCTTCGTTATGCCGGGTACGAACAAGATGACGGCAGCATCGTTGGCGATCCCGCCTCCCTCTCCTTCACCCGAACCTGTCAGGCGCTCGGCTGGCACGGCTCCGGTACGCCGTTCGACCTCCTGCCTCTCGTCTTCAACCTGCCAGGACGGCAGCCCGTATGGTACGATATTCCTCCGCAGCTCGTCCTTGAGGTCGACATACGGCATCCTGATTATCCCGCCTTCGACGAGCAAGGCATCCGCTGGTACGCCGTGCCGATTCTTTCGGATATGACGCTGGAGATCGGCGGCATCTACTATCCGGCAGCTCCGTTCAACGGCTGGTACATGGGTACGGAGATCGGTGCCAGAAACCTTGCAGACAAAGATCGATACAATCTGCTTCCCGCAATGGCGAAAGCGATGGGACTGAACACATCCCGGGATTTCTCCTTGTGGAAGGACCGCGCGCTGGTCGAATTGAACGTCGCCGTTCTGGAATCCTATAGAAGCGCCGGTATCACGATAGTGGATCACCATACGGCAGCTCAGCAATTCTCCAGATTCGAGAAAAATGAGAGGGAAAGCGGACGCGACGTGACGGGCCGCTGGTCCTGGTTGATTCCTCCTCTGTCGCCGGCGACGACTGCGATTTTTCACAATTCCTATTATGATGAAGTACGATCACCCCGTTTCTATAGCAAGCAGCCTTTCTCTTAGGCTGCAATTCTGGATACTTATCGTTTACATCTATTCATTTCCCATGGTGAAACTCCCCCACTTCCTCTCACTACCTAAGCCTCACTATCTCGAGTAAGGTAGTTTAGATGTGGGAGACTTCTTGCCCAAAAACGTAAATTTCTTTATAATGAACAGTGTGTTCTTTATATAATTCGAAAGGAGGGATTCACTCATGGCCGTATGGAAGAGGGTCGTCGGATTAACCTTGTTGCTGACGTTGCTAGCATTCCCGGCTTCAGCCTTCGCCTCCAGTTATTCGAGCAGTTATGACAACAATGGGAGTAAGGGCTTCTTCTCCAGCCTGTTCTCCGTCTTCGGCGGTTCTTCCGGGAGCGGAAGCAGCGATAGCGGAAGTTATGGCGGCGGAGAGAAGTATGAGAAAGGCAAAACATCGGACAAAAAGAACAGCAGCGGCTTCTGGGATTGGTGGGACGATGATTGGTGGGATGACGATTGGTGGGATGATTTCTGCTGGTGGGAAGACAACAAGGATGATTCGAAGAAAATTTGGGAGAAGTACTATTGCTATTGATGCTTATAGTTTGCGACAAGGCGAAACGGCTACGCCATCCTTGGGCTGAGCGAAAAAAGACAACCGGACAGCGTCTCTCGCTAACATTCGCCAGAGAAGCCGCCCGGTTGTTTTATTCGAATGGAGCATATTGCTTTAACATGTACTTATATCCGCAGAACGAGCATCGAAAGACAACGCTGTCCTCACCGATTTCGAAGCCGAACCGGTCATCATCCTCCAGCTCAATAAATTCCCTTCCATGTTCGTCACGGTCTCCCGTAGCAAACAATCCCGTACGATTGCCGCATTCGCATTCCAGCACCATCATGATAGCCGCCTCCTTCCTTTCCGTTCCGGTATATGGCCACCCTCACGGAATAGCAGCATAGCCGCCGCTACAATAATCAATCCCCCAGCATAACCAGCCGCAATATCGGACAAATAGTGGACGTGGAAATATAAGCGGCTAAGTCCTAGTAAAAGGATGATGACCCCGCATAGTGCCGCGATCATCCCTCTCTGCCATCCTATAACGCTGCGCTTGCTTAAGATGAAGAGCCCGGTCAGGCCAAACAGGATCAATCCCAGCATCGCATTCCCGCTCGGGAAGCTGGAGCCGTCCACCTCAATACCCCAAGCTTGAACCGGGCGCATACGGTCTGCTCCTGCTTTGATGGCCGTATTAAGAGCATAGCCGGCTGCCATCGCTCCGATCAGATATCCTGATTGTCTCAATCCCAGTCTCCAGCCCATGATGGCGGCTATCAGAAGCGTCAATGCGACAAGTCCGGCTGTCGAGCCCACTTTGTCCAGCGCCTTCATGAACGTCGTCCATCCATCGCTCGCCCATCTTGCCATATAGGTATGGAAGTCGACATCAATGGCGTAACCTCCTTGCTGGGGCAGCGTCGACCAGAGAATAGCCAGCCCTGCGGCTCCCGTCAATAATAGAATAAACCATATCGTTTTGTTCGCGACCAATAATAACGCCTCCAAACGTCTCCATTCGTTGCTTCCTCTTCCTTGCTTCGTTATAATAAGCGATGATATGTTTACTTTACAAGACTTTCAATAGATAAGGAATGGTTGATTTGATGTATGTAGCTGATCAGTGGTCCGATTACGAGGTAATCGATACGGGAGACGGGGATAAGCTGGAGCGTTGGGGCCAATATGTGCTCCGTCGTCCCGATCCTCAAATCATTTGGCCCATCGCCGATGAGAGCGGTGATTGGAAGCGTGCCGACGGGCATTATCACAGAAGCGCTTCCGGAGGAGGCAAGTGGGAGATGCGCCCGAGCTTGCCCGAACGTTGGACGATCGCTTACGGCGATCTCAAGTTCCATATCAAGCCGACGAACTTCAAGCATACCGGCTTATTCCCGGAGCAAGCGGTTAACTGGAGCTGGATGATGGACAAAATTCGCAAAGCGGGGCGTCCTATCCGCGTGTTGAATCTGTTCGCTTATTCCGGAGGAGCGACTGTTGCAGCCGCATCCGCCGGCGCCGAGGTCTGCCATGTCGACGCCGCCAAGGGGATGGTCCAATGGGCCAAGGACAATGCCGTCTTGTCCGGACTGGAGTCTGCGCCCATCCGATATATTACGGATGATGTATTCAAGTTCGTTCAGCGCGAGCAGCGCCGCGGCCGCACGTACGACGCCATTATTATGGATCCGCCGTCTTATGGCCGGGGTCCTAACGGGGAGACCTGGAAGCTGGAAGAGAATTTGTACCCGTTCCTGCAGACATGCACGACGATTTTATCCGACCAGCCGCTTTTCCTGCTCATTAATTCTTATACGACCGGCTTGTCGCCGACGGTTCTGCATAACATGCTTCATATGTCGATGAAGAGCAAATACGGCGGAGCCACCCATTGCGGCGAGATCGGCTTGCCTATCACCCGTTCCGGCCTTCAACTGCCTTGCGGCATTTTGGGGCGCTGGGAGTCCGAATAATGGCCATTGACATCTTATTCGAAGACAATCATGTGCTGGCAGTCGTAAAGCCGCCAGGCATCCCCTCCCAGGAGGACGAGACAAGGGATCCGGATATGCTGACGCTGCTGAAGGATGATCTGAAGCTGCGATATGGCAAGCCAGGCAATGTTTTTCTTGGTCTTGTCCATCGCCTGGACCGTCCTGTTGGCGGCGCCATGGTGTTCGCCAAGACGTCCAAGGCGGCGTCGCGATTGTCCGAAGCCGTTCGAAGCCGGAATTTCGGCAAAACCTATATGTGCATCGTTCAAGGCACGCCGGCGAAGCGGACTGCGACTTTGAAGCACTATATCCGCAAGGATGCGAAGCGCAATCTGGCAGTTGTCTTCGATTCGCCTGCGGCAGAGGCAAAGGAAGCCATTTTGGACTATACCGTTATGGCAACCGTTCAAGGCTTTAGCCTGCTTGCCGTCAAGCTGCATACCGGCCGGACGCATCAGATCCGCGCCCAACTGGCGCATATCGGCTGCCCGCTAGTCGGAGATTCGAAATATGGAGCCGCCAAACGAAAGGACATTGCCGATGTTCAGCTTTGGTCCACCTCCGTATCATTCCCTCATCCCGTCACGAAGGAAACTTTAACGTTCCGCTCCCTGCCAGAGAGAAACGCTGCATGGGGTTGGTGGACGATTGAGGAGCTGGAAGCGGCCTCGACGGTCTTTATAGCCGACAGCCCAATGAGAGGACGTTAATGACATTGAGAAAAAGATCATCTCGTAAACATAAAGCAAGGCCTTATGTTTTGTTTTCCATATTAACTGTACTCGCATTGGCCGTGGCAGTCGTATGGCTATACCCAACCATAACCGGCGACTCCGGAAATCAAGTTCCAGGTTCGTCGGGAACAACAGCAAAAGCTACGCCAACCATGGAAGCGACCATTCCTGCCTCGCCTACGCCAGAGCCTACGCCCCCGCCTCCTGTTTTTGCCGAAGCCGTTTGGTTGGGCGTCGGCGACATTATGAGCCACTCGCCCCAATTGCCCGGGGCTTACAATTCGGCTACCGGAGTATACGACTTCACCCCTTTCTTCGAGAACGTTAAGCCCATCCTGAGCGAAGGAGATTGGGTGATGGCAAATCTGGAGACGCCTATTGCTGGCGCAGACTTCGGTTATAGCGGGTATCCGACCTTCAATGCTCCCACCGAGCTTGCCGAAGCGTTGAAGAACGCCGGCTTTAACTTGTTGTCAACGGCCAACAATCACTCGCTCGACAAGGGGGAGAAGGGACTGTTGCGCACCTTGGACAACCTGAAGGAGATCGGGCTGCAAGCGTTCGGCACGGCTTCGTCTCAGGAAGAAGCCGATGCGCTTGTCATCTCGGAGAAAAACGGCATTACGATGGGACTGCTCTCCTACACTTATGGAACCAATGGCATACCGATCCCGCAAGGAAAGCCGTATCTCGTCAACCTGATCGATGAAGCCAAGATCAAAAACGACATAGCTCGGCTGCGCGAAGCAGGCGCGGATCTGGTTACCGTAGCCCTGCACTTCGGCTCGGAGTACCAGACCGTTCCTAACGACTCTCAGAAGACGCTGGCACGTTCCCTTGCCGCAGCGGGCGCTGATATCATTGCAGGCTCTCATCCCCATGTCCTCCAGCCTTACGAGATGGTAGATTCATTTGACGATCAAGGCCGGCCGAAGCAATCCCTTATCATCTATTCCATGGGCAACTTCATCTCCAATCAGCGGGGCGAATCCAAGGATTACGGCGCGATCTTTAAGGTAAACATCAAGAAGAACGTCACCGAGGGAACGATAGAACTGACGGAAGTCGAAGCGATTCCGACATGGGTCCACCGGTATCGTCCGGACAAGTCTTACCGATATCGCGTGCTGCCGGTCGAGGCGACAATTGCGGCCAGCAACGATCCCTTGCTTGGTGCCGGCGACTACGCGATGTTGAAACAGGATTTGGCCATGTTGACCGAGCGGCTGGACTCCATGAAGTAATCGTACAAAAAAAGCCGAAGATCACCAAATGTGGCGGATCTTCGGCTTTTCTGTATCATGTTCACACACTGCCTATCGGACATATATGACGCTACTCGACATCCAGAGGCTATCGATTCATTGTGGACGGCAGCGCAGTTAAGTAAAGGCTGATCGTAACGGACACCACAGTCACTATATCGCAAAAATGAGGCCTGTTCAAATTGTAACGGACACAGACGACCTTACTTCCGTCAAAATCGCATAGAATAGGCGGAAATGCACCAAATAGCGTCATCTGAGTCCGTTAGATTTTCAATATTGCGGTGTTACTCACAATGAATCGACAGCCTCATCCAAGACATTATTGGCATCATCATCGCTTATATTGGGTCCATTACGACCCAATAGTGTATTTCCTGTCTGTTAGATTTTCATTGGGGTTAAAATCGGACAAATAGCGTAGATGGTGAGGCTGTCTATTCACTGTAGATAAGAACGAGTTGCGTGCTGGAATGGGGAAATTTTGTGCTGGAGGGAGCCGCTGAGTGGGATGATCGGAG
>NZ_MXQD01000019.1:0-27337 GCF_002165585.1 Paenibacillus sp. MY03
CATCAACTCCGCTCGACTTGCATGTATTAGGCACGCCGCCAGCGTTCGTCCTGAGCCAGGATCAAACTCTCCATTAAGGTGTTTGACTTGCTCATTACGTTACTAGCTTGTATTGCTATTGTTTGGATTTGACGTGATCCATTTGTTCAGTTTTCAAAGAACTTGTTTACCGTCAGGCGTTTGCCGTGACAAGTACACATCTTATCAGCTTCTGTTTCCTGTGTCAAGCATTATTTTCACATTTTATTGTGATCCGTTTGTTTGAACACCCTGTCCTCAGAAGCGACAAGTAGTAATATACCACGTGCAAATTGGAATTACAACTTGTATTTTCTTACACAAAGAAAAAAACGACCCGCATCCGCTGCGGATCGTTCCTGTTTCCGCCCCCCAAAGGAAAGGTCGGTCTATTCTTCCATAAATACCGGACTCAGCGACAACTCTTTTTTTCTGCTTCTTGAGTTCCAGAAGCGTTGTTAACGCCTACGCATGGTGAAGCGGCCTTTTCGAGTACCACGCGGCACTTGCCCTATTCGTCACCCAGCAAACGCAGCAGCTCCGCCTCATCATCAATGACGGTTACGCCAAGGTCGCGCGCCTTGGTCAGCTTGCTCCCCGCACTGTCACCCGCAACAACGAAATCCGTTTTCTTTGAGACGCTGCCGGATATTTTCGCACCGCAGGCCTCCAGCCTCCTTGCCGCTTCATCCCTCGTCATCGTAGGCAAGGTGCCGGTCAGTACGACCGTCTTGCCGCTGAACACGCTATCGGCGCGAACGGCCGGTGGCTGCTCCGCCTCGGCCTTAACGCCATATGCGCGCAATCTGGCGATGCTCTCCGCATAGATCGGATTGCCGAAGAAGCCGACGATGCTTTCCGCCACGATGCCGCCGATGTCAGGCAGCCCTACCAGTTCCTCCGCCGTCGCGGCCATAATAGCGTCCAGGCTGCGGTAATGGTCAGCGAGCATTTTGGTCGTGGCTTTCCCCGTATTGGGAATGCCAAGCGCGAACAGGAAGGCCGCCAAGTCGCGGCTCTTCGACTTCTCCAGCGCCTCCAGAAGCTTGAGCGCCTTCTTCTCTCCGAACCGCTCCAGCTTGATGAGATCGTCGAAACCAAGCGCATAAAGGTCCGCTGGGTCGCGCACCTCGCAATCCGCGTACAGCTGCTCCGCCGTCATGATGCTAAACGACTCGATATCCATCGCGTCGCGCGACGCGAAATGCGTGATGCGGCCGATAATCTGCGGACGGCAGCCCAGGTTGTTGTTGCAGAACAGATGCGCGCCGCGCTGCTCCAGCTCCGTCCCGCAGGACGGACAAACGATCGGGAACACGATTTCCCCGCCGGGCTCGTCGTCCGCTTTGCCCAGAATCTCCGGAATGACGTCGTTGGAGCGGCGAATGGACACAAGCGTGCCCAAAGCGTTTTTCAAATTTTTGCGTTCGATATCGCCGATATTGTTGAGCGTACAGTTCTGCACCGTCACGCCTGCCAACTCGACGGCTTCGACCCGGGCAACCGGCGTGATTTTGCCCGTGCGGCCTACTTCCCAGGACACCGATTCGAGAATCGTCGTCGTCTCTTCCGCTTCGAACTTGAACGCAACCGCCCAGCGCGGGAATTTGTCCGTATAACCGAGCGCCTCTCGCGTCCGCATATCCGTCAGCTTTACGACCGCTCCGTCGATCAGGAAGTCGAACGTGAGTCGTCTCTCCGCGATGGCCGCCAGCTCGGCCTGCACCTCTTCGATCGTGCTGACGTACTTCACGTACGGATTCACCTTAAAACGATTGGCGATAAGGAATTGCTGCAGCTCCAGATGATCCTTAAAGGACACGCCCTCCGCGTAGCCGATATTATAGATAAAAGCGTCCAGCTTCCGCTCCGCCGTCACCGCGGGATTAAGGTTGCGAAGCGCCCCGGCTGCGGCGTTTCGCGCATTTTTGAGCGGCTCGGCCGCGGTTTCGTTATATTTGGCAAGCACGGACAGTCCCATGATCCCCTCGCCCTGCACCTCCAGGATGCCTTCCTTGAACGGAATGTGAAGCGGAATGGAACGGATCGTCCGTACCTGCGGCAGAATGCCCTCGCCTACCGTGCCGTTGCCTCGCGTAGATGCCTGCACCAAGCTACCGTTCTCGTAGGTCAGGTTCAGCGTCAAGCCGTCGAACTTCAGCTCGATGACATAACTTGGCTGCGGCAACGGCTCGACATCCGGATTTTTTGCGTTATAGTCCGCTACGGCCTTCTGCACGCGAGCATGCCAGGAAAGCAGATCTTCGTTGTCCTGCGCCTTGTCAAGACTCCATAAGCGGGCGCGGTGGCGATGCGGATCAAAACCCTTGAGCAGTTCGCCGCCCACGCGAAGCGTCGGCGACTCGGGCAGCACGAAACCTTCCGCCGCCTCCAGCGCAACCAGCTCATCGTACAGCTTGTCGTAATCCGCGTCATTAATGACGGGATTGTCCAACGTATAATATTGATAATTATGCTCTGCAATGAGCGCGACAAGCTCTTGCATCCGTGCCGAACCAACGTTCACGAGCCGAACCTCCTCCAAATTGGCGAACTTAGCTTTCTTGTAGCCCGGGCTATACCTTCTTGATCGGCGCGAAACCCGCAAGCAGCCGCTTGATGCCGACCGGCGCCGGGAACGCGACTTGCAGCTCCATATCGTTGCCCGTCCCTTTGACGGCGACGATGGTGCCCTCGCCCCACTTGCCGTGGGCGACGCGGTCGCCGGCCGCGAAGTCTCCGCCGCCGCCTGAGGTGGCGGAGCTTGCAGCGGCAGAGGCGCTGCCGGCTGCCGCCGCGTTTTTGGCCGCGCGGGCGGCATCCAGCGAGGTGGTGACGCGCACGCCGCCACCTCCGCCGCTTCCGCCCGCGGCGGCCCTGCCGCTCCCCGCGCCGAAGCCGGGGGAGCGCGTTCCTGCAGCGGCGGCTGGCGAAGCGCCGCCGCCGATTCGTCCCGGCGTGCGGGCGTAGCCGCCTCCGCCGCCGAAGCCGCCGCTACCTCCGCTGCCTCCGATGGCGGTGGACGCGCCTTGCTTCAGGTTGTCCGGGATTTCGCCCAGGAAGCGCGAAGGCATGTTCATGTTCGTGCGGCCGAACAGCGTCCTCATGCGGGCGCAGGTTAGATAGAGCCGTTGCTCGGCTCGCGTAATGCCTACGTATGCGAGACGGCGTTCTTCCTCGAGCTCCTCGTTGTCGACGAGCGCCCGGCTATGCGGGAAGACGGTCTCCTCCATGCCGATGATAAACACGATCGGGAATTCCAGTCCCTTGGCGCTATGCATCGTCATGAGCACGACGGCGTCGTCGTCCTTCTTCTCTTCTTCCGCATCCTTGCCCATGGAGTCGATATCCGCAATCAGCGCCAGATCGGTCAGGAACGCGACGAGTGACTTGTCTTCGTTGCGTTCCTCGAAGTCCATCGTAACGGAAAGGAATTCCTCGATATTCTCGATGCGAGCTTTGGATTCCAACGTATTTTCGCGCTGAAGCTCTATCTTGTACTGGGACAGCTCCAGCACCTTCTCCGTCAGCTCCGTCACCGTCAAATAATCGACCATCGCCGTCAAATTATAGATAAGTCCGTAGAACTCGCCCAACAGCGCCCTCGTCCGGCCGTTCACCTCGACGTCGCCGAGATCGCCGAGCACCCGGTAGATCGACACGCCGCGCCGAGCGGCCTCTTCTTCCAGCTTGCCCACCGTGGTGTCTCCAATACCCCGCTTCGGCACGTTAATGATGCGCGTCAGGCTGATATCGTCGTCCGGATTGGACATAAGGCGCAGATAGGCCAGCAAGTCCTTGATTTCCTTCCTGTCGTAGAACTTAATCCCGCCGACGATCTGATAAGGAATGTCCGACTTGATCAGAATTTCCTCGATCACCCGGGACTGGGCGTTCGTCCGATAAAGGATGGCATGATTGGAGAAGCGACGTCCTTTGTTGACATTTTTGCGAATCTCGCCCGTTACGTAGTACCCTTCGTCATGCTCCGAGTCCGCCTGGTAGAGCGAGATCAGATCGCCGGGTCCCTGCTCCGTCCACAGCTTCTTCGGCTTCCGGCCCGTATTGAGGTTGATCACCGCGTTGGCCGCATCCAGAATATTGCCCGTCGAACGATAGTTCTGCTCCAGCATAATCGTCCGGGCTTCGGGATAGTCGCCTTCGAAATTGAGAATGTTCGTAATGTCGGCGCCGCGCCAACGGTAGATGGACTGGTCGCTGTCGCCTACCACGCAGATGTTGTGATGCTTGTCCGCCAGCATCCGGCAGAGCATGTATTGCGCCCGGTTCGTATCCTGATACTCGTCGACGTGAATGTACCGGAACTTGTTCTGGTAAAATTCCAGCACCTCCGGCATTTCCTTGAACAGCCGGATCGTCATCATGATGAGATCGTCGAAATCAAGAGAGTTGTTGCTCCGCAGCCGCTTCTGGTACATCGCATATACTTTGGCCACTATTTCGTCGAAGTAGTCTCCGATTTTCCGTTCCAGCTGCTCCGGCGTCACCAGCTCGTTCTTCGCGTTGCCAATCGAGGCTTGAACGGCTTTCGGCTCGACCTTTTTCGTATCGATATTAAGATCCTTCATGCAGTTGCGGATAACGGAAAGCTGGTCCGAAGAGTCCAGAATGGAGAAGTTGGACGTAAAGCCGATCCGGTCAATATCCTTGCGCAAAATACGCACGCACATGGAGTGGAACGTCGATACCCAAATATCCCTGCCCGATGGACCGACCAGCGCTCCGACCCGCTCCTGCATTTCCCTTGCCGCTTTATTTGTGAACGTTATCGCCAGAATGCTCCACGGCGCTACTCTTTTTTTCTCGATCAAATAAGCGATGCGGTGCGTCAACACCCTCGTCTTGCCGCTGCCCGCTCCGGCCATGATGAGCAAAGGGCCGTCGGTCGCGAGAACCGCTTCGCGCTGCGGCGGATTCAGCTTCTGCACCGCCTGTTCGATGCCGATGGAATTAAACATGATTGTACTCCTTTGTTCGCCATTTTGTTCGCCTATTCTCAGTTTAGACAACGCATCCCATACTGTCAATTTGCACTTTTTTGAAAGGAAGGAAGCCCTATGAATCCGGGCATCCGGACGCACGCGAATGTCCGTTTCAATAGAGTGGACTCTAGCATCTATTAGTGAGTAGAGGAGGTGATTATTATGGCTAGCTTGATTCTTCCCCGCGCATTCACGGTTGCGGTCGCCTACGACGTTCTGAACTACTTCATGATCGCCCCTGTCGGCGGCATCAGCCTGCCTGCGGCTACGGCGACCGACATCGGTCCCGCGGTCGAAACATGGCTGGACGATACGGGCGCGACGGTTACGACATTCGCGGTCGATATAAGCACGCCTCCGGCTGGCACAGAATACGCCTACCAGTTAATCGTAGACGGACAATTGCAGGAGGAAGGTTTGGTCACAAGCGTTACCGATGCTGTGCTGGAGCTGACTTCCGCAACGGCAGCTACGATTCCTTCCGAGGCACGCGTCGTATTTACGATTTTCCAGGTTGTGACGACGTATTCCTGACGAGTAACAAACAACACCCTCCAGCTCACGGGCTGCAGGGTGTTGTTCTTTGTTGCATTAACCTTTAATGACGATAAATTGGGCAATAATGCGCGAGCCCTCGGGCGGCGGCTGATCCGACACGAAAAGAAGCATGCCGGGGTACACCGCATATACTTCCGGCGATTGCAGCATGCCGTCTACGAATACGTTCGTTAACGAGACGCGGGTCGGATCGGGGATGCGGCTGTCATATCCCGGCATGGCCTCGCGTGGCGTGAACATTCTCCGTTCCCCGTCTCCCAGGGCGTAATAATAATAAGGATGCGCCGACAGCAGGCGCCTCTTCCTCCCTTGCTTGCACTTGCCCCCGCTCTTGAGATCCGAAAGCTTGCCCTTCCGCCCCCTCGCGCAGCTTGCGATGACCGCTTTCATCTTCTCACTCCTGACCAGCCTCGTTGACTACTATTCTATTATAGTCGGACCGCTGCCGCAGGGACGCCTCCAACGGCCTATTTATACACCGCCGCCACCGTCGACAAAGCTGCAGCCAGATCGCTGTACACAATATTGCCCACAACGACCGTATGCGCATGCTCTCCCGCCAGGCGCGCTTTCTCAGGACTATCGATTCCGCCGCCGTAAAATAATCGGGCCGAGCCGATCGCCCGACGCGCGCTTCGCAGCAGCTCCATGTCGCCGAATCGGCCGCTGTATTCGATATAGATGAGGGGCAATCTCATCAACTGTACCCCCATTCGAATATGAGCAATCAGCTCATCAACCTCAAGCTCCGTCTTGGCGCCCGTCAGCTTGGCAGCTGTAGCATTCTCGTTCAATATAATATAGCCCTGCGCCGCAGTCTCCTCCCACGGCACAAACGTCCCGTACTCCTTCAACCCTTCGATTTGGTTGCCGAGTATCCACTCCGAGCGATCCGTATTCAGCACGATGGGCACGAAATAACCGTCAAAACCCGGAACCGCTCCATCCATGGTGGATACCTCCAACGCGCAATCCAACTCATAACGGCGAACGCGCGACATTAAATCAACGGTATTCTCAAAGGTAACACCGCTAGAACCTCCGATTATTATTGCATCTGTGCCCGATGTGCAGATCGCGTCGAGCGCTTCATCCGATATCGTCTTGTCGGGATCAAGCTTGAAGGTATGTCGCCACTTTCCAAACCATTCTTCTTTCATCTATTTGTACGCCTCGCTTCTTGTACATTACAGCCGTATTTCTCTATGCTAAGTCAGGGCGTGGTGTCTGTCAAACCCGCTTCTTGTCAATGCGTTCGCGCAGCAAATTTATAAATTCCTTATCCGACTCCCCCGGCTCTTGAATGCGTTCCATATAGGCAAGCGCTTCTGCAGGATTGCCGTCTTCCTTGCCGATGCCTTGATCCGCTAATCTCGCCAACACACGAAGCGCATGGTCATCGTTCCCTTCCAGCGTATATGCCGCGATCGCTTCCTCATACCGCGCGGCGATCACGAGACGGTCTCCCTCCGTCAACCCATTGTCCGCTATTCGAAAGATCGGCGTAATGGCGTCTTCATGCAGGAAGTATCCCGCAGAGCTCGACAGCTTGCGGTCATGCTCGTCGTAAGCGTCAACCGACCACGCGAACTCCCCTCCCGGATAGAGCATGCCCAGCAGTCCGGCCGTATTTAGCGCCACCTCTCCATCTTGCCCGTAGCTCTTTCCATACATATTATAGTTGCGATTGCGCTCGCTAATAGAAAACGTGGCTTCTTGACCTGTATATTTTTGATCCGATAATGCGGTTGTTGCAGCGCCTGTGTACTTGCCGTTCCGGTCACGGTATAGATAAGAGATGTTGAGCTTGTAATAAACCGCTCCCTCATAAGGCTTCCACCGAAGCCGCAGTTCATCTCCTTCAATGAGCTCCTTGCGCCCCGGGGATACCGCCATCACTTGCGGCACAAATAGCACATCATGCTCCTCTGTCGCCACACCGTCAATAACAACCGACTTCGACTCGGACTCCGTCATATAATACCCGCTAATTTGCTCCGTCCGTACCCCAACCGCTACATCGTATTCGCCGGAATCTATTCCATAAAACCGATATCGTCCGTTTTCATCCGTCATCGTTGCCGGGTAATGGGTTAGCGGAGGCGAATAATACGTAGAATCATCGGTTCTCTGCAGCATGACGAATGCATTTGGAACAGGCTCATCGCCAATACGGACAACGCCTCCCAAAGACGCCTTCCCTTCTTGCGCATGTCTCGACTCCAGAATAGCCAGATACGCCTTCTGCTCCTCCCTGGATATCCACTCCGCGCCTCCCATCCTATCCATCTCGTGCAG
Source organism: Paenibacillus sp. MY03 (assembly GCF_002165585.1). Taxonomy (NCBI): domain Bacteria; kingdom Bacillati; phylum Bacillota; class Bacilli; order Caryophanales; family Paenibacillaceae; genus Paenibacillus; species Paenibacillus sp. MY03. Next base: position 7,878 of record NZ_MXQD01000019.1, read on the forward strand.
CAAGCTCTCTGCCCGATCCCAATTGCCCATCCAAAAATGCATCAAAGCCAGATTGTAGGAAACATTCGTCATCTGCTCCGTATGCCCATATTGTGCGAGCAGCTTCTCCAGCTTATCGATCACGTCGGCACGCTCCTGAAGGTCCAGCTTCGTATTGCCAGTACCGCTGGATGATGCGCCCCCGGATGATTTGACAAAAATATAATCGCTCTCGCCTCTTCCCGTCTGATTCGCAATGTCCATGGCAAGCCGATTAATTGCGGGCCTCGCGTAGTTATCGTTCGGGAACCATTGCAGCAACGCCTGATAATAACCCTGATGGTACAAAAAAGACGGAAGCTCTTTATAGCCGAACCACCCCAGTAGCAGCAGCGTCACCAGCATACCCGCCAGCGTTCTTACCCTTAGCCGCATTAACGATCCTCCCCTTCCAATTGCGAAGCATAAAATACGCCAGCGGTCGATACAATGATCCGTTCTTCTTGCTCAGCACCCTTCCCTAACGTATCCGCCGCCATATTCGCTTGCATGGAGTGGGCTTGCTGCCAGCCATACAGGGGTATTGCGATAAGGAGAAGAAGCACAGCAGCGGCAACTGGCGCCGGAATCCGGATTTCCCGATTCCACCAAGATAGACTCTTCGCATGGGCGCGCCTCAGAACATCTGCTTGCATCTCCTCGCTGAACTTCACCGGTTCCATCTCCTCGCGAAGCTGCTCTTGGAGCTTCTTATCCTCCCCAGCTTGATTCATACTCCCAGCCTCCTTCTTCCAATTGCTGCTTCAGCTTTTTTCTTGCCCTATGCAGCTTGCTCTTTACAGTACCCTCCGACTCTTGCAACACATCCGCAATCTCTGTAATTTGCATCTCATGAAAATAATAAAGGACGATAACTTCCCGATAGAGCATCGGCAATCTTCCGATTTCCTCACGCAAGGTCATTTTGTTAAGCCAATTGGCGGAGCCAGGTTCCTCGCTGCCAGAGGACTCTGGCCAGTCATCGGCATCTTGCACCAAATCCATTCGTTCCCGCAAAAAAAGCCGCTGCCACGACGCTCGCCGCATTCTGCTTCTGCATAAATTGATGGCAATCCGGAGCAGCCATCCCTTCAATGAACCGTCCCCCCGATATTGATCCGCTTTCCGGAATGCGGTCAGAAAGGTCTCTTGGCTTACATCCTCCGCCAAATGTCGGTCTTTCAGCAGCAATGAAGCCGTTCGAACCACATCGTTGCCGTAACGCTCCATCAACCATGCCAATGCGGCCTCGTCGCCTCTCTTTAACTGTTCGATCCATTGCCGTTCCCCGTCCATCCTGTCACCTGCCTTACCGATCCGTTACATGCGTTAATTCTTCATCTCATTCATCATTTAGCAGGATAAATATCGCCTGCCGCACCTCTCTACAGTATACGATGCGGTCAACATGCCTATAGGTTGCATGGAATAGGCCAATTTGTGATTATTCGAGCCCTGCGTCAAGTCGGATTTTTCAAGGAAAAAGGACCTCATTCCCCACTTTACAGTGGAATTCGAGGTCCTTTTGCGCATAAATTGGAACGTTTCCTGTCATTCGAACATTTTGGGACAGCCCCGTATCATTACGACTCTATTTCACCAACTGTCCGCGCGTCACGCCCAACTGGTTTGTCGCTTTCAGACTGCGCCATACTTGCGTGCCGCTTATGCGGCCGTCCAGCGCGTCGCGGTAGAGCGAGAGCACCTCGCCGACTTTGTCGCCCGTCTCTTCCAGGAACTCTACGCGGAAGTGGTCCACGCCTAGCTCCAGGAAGTTGCGGATGTACTCCGCCCCGGACTGCTCGATGGCGTTGTACACCGTGTTGCGGCAGCCTTCGTCGACGCGGACGGGGTGGGACATGCCGATCCGGTCCTGCAAGGAAGCGCGATGCTCCTCGCATGGACGTCCGCAGTTCGTGAAGTCCGTGCCTTCGCTCATGAAGGTGCAATAAACGCAATGCTCCGTATGGAACATGGGCAGATGCTGATGGATGACGACCTCCAGCTTCGACGTGTCGGAACGCTCCAACAGGTCGACCATCTGCTGGATATTGAGGTCATAAGAAGGCGTGATGAGATCGACGCCCGCTTCCGCGAACAGGTTTACGGCTTTGTGATTCGCCACGTTCAGCGAGAAATCGCAGATCAGCTTAGGGAACGGAGCGTCCGGACGCTCCATCTTCGCCTTCAAATAGTAATAGAGAGCGCCCGTGTTGCGTACAAGGACGGCGTCCGGCTTCAGCTTCAGAATATTGGCATGATAGCCGTTCTCCCCGGGCATATGAATACGCGGAGTCGCGAGCGCGATCGGCACGCCCGCGCGGCGGGCAGCTTCCACGGCAGCCGGGAACTGCTTAATGAATTCGAAGTCGGCATAAATGTACGAGACATTCGCCTCAATCGCCGCTTCCACTTGCTCCAGGCTGCGACACAACGCCGTCAGTCTGGCCGACTTGCCGCTGCGAACGGCATCCCGACGCGCCGCAGCGTTGCTGGTCGCGTCGGCGAACGCATCAACCGTATGCTTGACGTATACCGGAGGCTTCGGCCGTTCTCCCGCCAGAAGCTCCACCGCTTCGCGGCGCATCCGGTTGAGCTCACGCACCGGCACGATCAGGTCTCCCTGCAGATAAACCTCCAACTCGTCCAGTTGGAAGACCGTTCCGCCCAGCCGGCCCAATTGATCCTCGAGCAGCGCCGCATCCATGGGACGCTTCTGCGCTTGCTCCAGCATCAGCTCGGAGGCAACTTCAACGGTCGTTCCTTTCTGTACATCCGTCCAGAACGTGCGAAGCGGCTCGCCAAGCGCTCCCGTTACGCGCACGTGCAGCGGGAAAACGCGATACGGCTTATCCGTCTCGAACGTGGCGCGCAGCCGCTTGTCGAGCGCGGGATCGCTGGTCTTCCAGACCCGATCCCCCACATGAACCTTGCGCAAATCTACGTCGTTGCGTCCCGGCACGATCTCGATAAGCGTTCCTTCGGCAGCTTCTGCCTCCAGCTTTACGCCTTGGCGCCTGACGTCGTAAACGCGCCCGCCTTCTTCCTTCTTCGTGGGATCGCCGGCATCGAATACGATGCCGTCGCCGCGCTTGAGCGGAGCTTCCAGACGAACCGTCACCGCGTCTCGCATGATCCGTTCCACGCGCCCGAGATATACGCCCCGGCTCTTAGGGAATGTCCCTTCGACGAGCTGCTTGTTGTTCGTGCCGTCCAGGAAGCCATGCGTGAATCCGCGCGAGAAGCTTTGCTGCAGCTCTCGAACGTCCTCCTTGGACGGTTTCTCCATATTGCCGTCGAAGTAGTTGTCGATCGCCTTCCGGTATTTGCTGACGACGTTGGCTACATATTCCGGACTCTTGAGGCGGCCCTCAATCTTGAACGATGTAACGCCCGCCTCGATCAGCTCCGGCACGAGATCGATTGCCGCAAGATCCTTCGGCGACAGCAGATAGGCGATATCGCCCATCGGCTTATGCTCTCCATCCACCATGAGATCGTAGGGCAAGCGGCACGCCTGCGCGCATTCGCCACGGTTCGCGGAACGACCGCCCCACATCTCCGAAGTCAGGCACTGTCCGGAGTAAGATACGCAGAGCGCTCCGTGCACGAATACTTCCATCGGCAGCTTGGCCTGTTCACCGATCTTTTTGATCTGCTTCAAGTTGTTCTCCCGACCCAGCACCACTCGTTCCAGATCAAACGGCTTCGTAAATTCCACCGCCTCTGGCGAAGTGATGGTCATCTGCGTCGAGCCATGAATCGGAAAGTCAGGCGAAAGCTCGCGAATGAGCTTGACGAGTCCCAAATCCTGCACGATAACCGCATCCACGCCTGCGTCGATACACATCTCGATCAGCTTCTGCGCATCTCTAAGCTCATCCTCGAACACAAGGATGTTAAAGGTAAGGAAACCCTTTACCCCATACGTATGGAGAAAGGCCATAATCTCTGGCAGCTCCTCGCTGCGAAAGTTGTTGGCGCGGGCACGCGCGTTAAACTTCTCCACTCCGAAAAAGATCGCGTCGGCTCCGTTCGCTACCGCCGCCCGCATGCATTCCCAATCGCCGGCCGGAGCCAGCAGTTCTATATCCGATCTTGTTAATTGCGTTGTCAACATGTGTACCAAATTCCTCTCGGCGCGGCCAAAAAGAGGTTGTTCAAAAAGTCATCGAACTTTTTGAACTCGCACTTAAAGACTCTTCACGCGTTTCTCATTATAGCTTCTCTCTCGTATTCGCTTCCCCTAGTTTATCAAACGATGAGGTCGTATTCCAGCGTACATTACTGCCAACTGCGCCAAGCTCGTTCCTCTTTTGCCTATTTATTATGCGATTTTGTCTAAAATGCAATTTCCCACATGTCTATCCGCAAGGAAAGTGGTATACTAATGGCGGTTATGAAAACAATCCATCTACTGGATTCGGGAGGTATATGAAGGATGAAATTAGGCGTATTCAGCGTACTGTTCGCTCAGAAGCCATTCGAAGAAGCACTCGACTACATCGCCTCGAAAGGTCTCGACGCGATCGAGATCGGCACGGGCGGATATCCCGGCAATGCGCATTGCGATCCGGACACACTGCTTGCAGATGCAGGAAAGCTGAAAGCGTTTAAACAAGCAGTCGAATCACGCGGTCTGATGATCAGCGCACTCAGCTGCCATGCCAATCCGCTTCACCCGCAAAAGGCGCTTGCCGCTCCGGACGACGCCGTCATCCGCAAAACGATCGAGCTTGCGAACCGTCTGGAAGTTGAAGTGGTAAATACATTCTCCGGCTGCCCGGGCGACCATGAGGATGCCAAATATCCGAACTGGCCGGTTGCTCCTTGGCCAAACGACTTCCAGGATATCCTGAAGTGGCAGTGGGAAGAGAAAGTTATTCCTTACTGGTCCGAAATCGGCGGTATCGCCGAAAAAGCCGGCGTAAAGATCGGCCTGGAGCTGCATGGCGGCTTCTCCGTTCACAGCCCGGCTACCTTGCTTCGTCTTCGCGAAGCGGCAGGCAACGCGATCGGCGCTAACCTTGACCCAAGCCATATGTGGTGGCAGGGCATCGATCCGGTACAGGCCGTCCATATTCTTGGCCGCGCCGGCGCGATCCATCACTTCCATGCGAAGGACACGACGATCGATCCAATCAACGTGAACCGTCATGGCGTAACGGACATGCAGTCGTATTCGCTTATGCTCGACCGCGCATGGCAGTTCCGTACAGTCGGCTTCGGTCATGACCTTAAAGTATGGGCGGATATCATCAGCGCGCTTCGCCTCGTGGGCTACGACTACGTCGTCAGCATCGAGCACGAAGACGGCCTGATGTCCGTAGACGAGGGCTTCACGAAAGCCGTCGCCAACCTGCAGCAAGTCCTCATCCGCGAACCGCTGGGCGAGATGTGGTGGGTTTAATCCACTCGTAACGCCTTGTTTGGCGAAATGATATGCTTTCCTATTTTTATAAGAAACGGCTCCTCGGGCTTCGCGCCAGAGGAGCCGTTTTTTGGCCTCATAGTAAATTACCAAAGGCGCTACGCCGCACGCTCTAACCAAATTTCCTCGGGTTGCAGCCGCAAAACTCTCACGCTCAAGAAGGTAAAAAGGCCGCAGCCGTCCTTCAGCGGCGCAGCGCGTTTTTCCGACAATGATAAGTCAAATCGGGAGGAAACCTTCACTCCTACTATTTAAAAAAAGCGGCCTGCCGAGATCACTCGACAGACCGCTTCTTGTTTCAAAGGCCTCTACGCCAGCCAAACCTTAAAGATCATCACATAGTCGATGAACAGGAACAAACCGAGCGCTACGGTCGTGAAGCCAATAGCAAACAGGTTTTTCCTTGGACGCGCCATAATGAGCCGCACAAAGCCGATTGCAATAATGACCGTAAAAGCAAGCATAAACCAATCGAACGGGTCAATCGCGCTTGTTTTTGTAGCTTCTTCTGCTAGGAACAACATAGGGGGACCTCCTCCAAGTCACACGTAACCTAATCTTAGTCTATGTTAGCCTCTAGACGCTTACGTTGCAAGTCCGAAATCACATTCGTAACAAGTTTGTCACGATTTGACACGGATTATTCTTGCGCGCCTGCTCCTACCTGCTGAAGGCTGCGTTTCCGCTCTTCCGTCCGTCCTCTGTCGCGCTCCAGAATCGGCTTCAAATAACGGCCTGTATAGGATCCCTCTACCTTGACGACTTGCTCCGGCGATCCCGTAGCGACAATCGTACCGCCTCCGTTGCCGCCCTCCGGCCCCAGATCAATCAGATAATCCGCCGTCTTAATGACATCAAGATTATGTTCGATAACCAAGACGGATTCGCCGGCGTCCACTAGACGATGAAGCACGGTCAGCAGACGGTCGATATCATGTGCATGAAGTCCCGTTGTCGGCTCGTCGAGAATGTACAGCGTCGTCCCCGTACTGCGGCGGTACAGCTCGGCCGCCAGCTTAACGCGTTGCGCTTCGCCGCCCGACAACGTCGTTGCGGGTTGTCCTAACGTCATGTAGCCCAAGCCAACATCCAGCAGCGTCTTTACCTTGCGATGAATACGCGGCAGGTTTTCGAAAAACGTGCAGGAATCCTCGATCGTCATCTCCAGCACTTCGGCAATGTTTTTGCCCTTGTATTTAACCTCGAGCGTCTCTCGGTTATAGCGCTTGCCTTTGCAAATCTCGCAAGGCACGTAGACATCCGGCAAAAAATGCATCTCGATCTTGATAATGCCGTCGCCGCGGCAGGCTTCGCAACGGCCGCCCTTGACGTTGAAGCTGAAGCGGCCTTTCTTGTAGCCTCTGACCTTCGACTCGTTCGTGTTGGAATAAAGATCGCGGATATCATCGAAGACGCCCGTATACGTAGCCGGATTGGAACGCGGAGTACGTCCGATCGGAGACTGGTCGATGTCGATGACCTTCTCCAAGTGCTCAATGCCGCGCATTTCCTTGTACTGGCCGGGGCGAACCTTCGCCTTGTTCAAGTCGCGGGCAAGCGTCTTATACAGAATCTCGTTCACGAAGGTCGACTTGCCTGAGCCCGATACGCCAGTTACCGCCGTGAAAACGCCGAGCGGAATCTTGACGTTGACGCCGCGCAGATTGTTCTCCTTCGCGCCACGGACCTCCAGCCACTTCTCGCCTGTGGCGCGCCGTGTCAGCGGCACCTCGATAAACTTGCGTCCGCTCAAGTATTGTCCCGTCAGCGAGTTCTCGTCGGCCATAACTTCCTGCGGCGTCCCTTGGGAGATGACTTGTCCCCCGTGAATGCCCGCTCCAGGGCCGATGTCGATAATATAGTCGGCCGCCATCATCGTATCTTCGTCATGCTCCACGACGATAAGCGTGTTGCCGATATTGCGCATATGCTCCAGCGTTTCGATGAGACGATCATTATCCCGCTGATGCAAGCCGATGCTTGGTTCATCCAGAATGTAGAGGACCCCCATCAGACTGGAGCCAATCTGGGTGGCCAACCGAATCCGCTGCGCTTCGCCGCCGGACAAAGTTCCCGCCGCGCGGCTGAGCGTCAAATATTCCAGTCCTACATTGACGAGGAAGCCAAGTCGGCTGTTAATTTCCTTGAGAATAAGATGAGCGATCGTCTGCTCCTTCTTTGTCAGATCCAGGGAGTCGAAGTAACGCTTCGCTTCTCCGATCGAAAGAGACGTAACGAAGGCAATATTCTCGCTGCCGATCGTAACGGCCAGACTCTCTTTGCGCAGGCGCTGGCCCTTGCATCCGCCGCAAGGCTTGGCGCTCATATAATTCTGGATATGCTCGCGCATCATCTCGGATGCCGTGTCCCGATAACGCCGCTCGAGATTGTTCACGATACCTTCGAACGGGACGAAGGCTTCTTTGCGATGTCCAAAATCATTTTCGTAGAGGAACCGCACCTTCTCCCCGCCCGTGCCGTACAGCAGCTTCTTCATCTGCTCCGCCGAAATCTCCGACAGCGGAACGTTTTGAGGAATGCCGTAGTGGACGCACACGGCGCTCAGAAATTGCGGATAATAATTCGAGGTGCTCCCCGCCCAGGCCAGAAAGGTTCCTTCTTCGATGGTCTTGGTGTTGTCCGGCACTAGCAGATCGGGATCCACGATCATCTTGGCGCCGAGACCGTCGCATTCCGGACAAGCCCCGAAGGGACTATTGAACGAAAACATGCGCGGCGCCAGCTCGTCAATACTGAACCCGCATTCGGGACAGGCGAGATTGGAGCTGAACAGAAGCTCTTCCTGATCCATGACATCTACCAGCACCCGTCCTTCCGCCAGCTTAAGCGCCGTCTCCAGCGAATCAGCCAGTCGAGCGTGGATATCCGGCTTCACTACGATCCGGTCGATGATGACTTCGATATTATGCTTTTTGTTTTTCTCCAGCTCGATCTTCTCGCTTAGCTCTCTAAGTTTTCCGTTCACGCGTACACGGACGTAGCCCTGCTTCTGGATATCGGCAAGCAGCTTGCTATGCTCGCCCTTGCGGCCCGATACGACAGGAGCCATAATCTGCAGCTTCGTCCGCTCGGGATATTCCAAAATCCGATCCACCATCTGCTGGATCGTCTGCGATGTAATCTCGATGCCATGCTCCGGACAATGCGGCCGGCCTACCCGGGCAAACAACAGACGGAGGTAATCGTAAATCTCCGTTACTGTACCTACCGTTGAACGAGGGTTGCGGCTCGTCGTCTTCTGGTCAATGGAGATGGCAGGCGACAGACCGTCGATGGAATCGACATCCGGCTTCTCCATCTGTCCCAGGAATTGTCTGGCATACGCGCTCAGCGACTCCACGTAACGGCGTTGACCCTCCGCGTAGATGGTATCGAAGGCCAGCGAGGACTTGCCGGAACCGCTCAGTCCCGTGAGCACGACAAATTTGTCGCGGGGGATGGTCACATCTATATTTTTCAGGTTATGGGCTCGAGCGCCCTTTACGACGATCTTATCGCTTGCCATTGTTTTCTCCTCCTACTACCCATTCTCGGCGCGCAGCTCAAGCAGTGCATCCCGAAGCTCTGCAGCCCGCTCGAATTGCAGGCTCTTCGCCGCTTCCTTCATCTCTGCTTCCAGACGCTGGATCAGCTTCTCGCGTTCCTTTTTCGTCATCTTGCCGGAATCCGCGCCCGTCAAATACTCCGCCTTCTGCTCGGCAACCTTCGTCGCTTCGATGACGTCATGCACCCGCTTGCGGATCGTCTGCGGTTCAATGCCATGTTTCTCATTATAGGCGACCTGAATAGCGCGCCGCCGTTCCGTCTCCTTAATCGCTCGGTCCATGGAATCCGTCACCTTATCGGCATACATAATGACGCGCCCTTCACTGTTCCTCGCCGCCCGTCCGATGGTCTGAATGAGCGAACGGTCGGAGCGCAGGAACCCTTCCTTGTCCGCGTCCAGAATCGTGACCAACGAAACCTCCGGAAGATCCAAACCTTCCCGGAGCAGGTTGATGCCCACGAGCACATGGAAGACACCTAGTCGCAAGTCGCGAAGAATCGCCAGCCGCTCCAGCGTTTTGATGTCGGAATGCAGATATCGGACCTTAATGCCGACCTCCTTCAAATAATCGGTCAAATCCTCGGCCATCTTTTTCGTGAGCGTCGTGACGAGAACGCGCTCGTCCCTTGCGATCCGTTCGCGTGCCTCATGCAGCAAATCGTCGATCTGCCCCTTCGTCGGCCGCAGATCGATAATGGGATCCACAAGGCCGGTAGGACGGATAATCTGCTCGATCATGGTTGGACAATGCTCAAGCTCGTATGGCCCCGGCGTCGCGGAAACATAGACGAGTTGCTTCGCTTTTCCTTCGAACTCCTCGAATCGGAGCGGCCGGTTGTCCATGGCGGAGGGGAGCCTGAAGCCATGGTTTACGAGCATTTCCTTGCGCGCCTTGTCTCCGTTAAACATCGCCCTGATTTGCGGCAGCGATACATGGGATTCGTCGATAACGACTAAGAAGTCGTCCGGGAAATAATCCAGCAATGTGTACGGCGTCGATCCTCTTTCGCGGAAGGTTAGGGGGCCGGAATAGTTCTCAATGCCGGAGCAGAATCCCATCTCCGCCATCATCTCCAGATCATAACGCGTACGCTGCTCCAGCCGCTGTGCTTCCAGCAGCTTGCCCGCTTCGCGCAGCTCCGCGAGTCTCTCCTCCAGCTCGCGCTCGATGTTTACAAGCGCTACCTTCATCGTCTCCTCGTGCGTAACGAAGTGGGAGGCCGGAAAGATCGCGACATGGTCCCTCTCCCCGACGATTTCTCCGGTCAACACGTCGATTTCGGAGATCCGCTCGATCTCGTCGCCAAACAGCTCCACCCGGATGGCTCGTTCGTTATTCGCCACGGGGAAGATCTCGACAATATCGCCCCGAACACGGAAAGTTCCCCGCGTAAAGCTAATATCGTTCCGATTGTATTGGATATCAACGAGCTTGCGCAAAATGGCATCGCGCGGCTTCTCCATCCCTACTCTCAGGGACAGCACGAGGCTGCCGTATTCAGTTGGCGAACCCAAGCCGTAGATACACGATACGCTTGCTACGATGATGACGTCTCTTCGATCGAACAATGCGCTTGTCGCGGAGTGCCGCAGCTTATCGATCTCGTCGTTGATGCTGGAGTCCTTCTCAATGAACGTGTCCGTCGAAGGGATATAGGCTTCGGGCTGGTAATAATCGTAGTAACTGACGAAGTATTCTACCGCATTATCGGGGAAGAAACTCTTGAACTCGCTGCATAATTGCGCGGCAAGCGTCTTGTTGTGCGCGATGACCAGCGTAGGCCGGTTCAGCTCTGCGATGGCGTTCGCAATCGTATAGGTCTTGCCTGTACCCGTCGCGCCCAGCAGCGTCTGATGGCGCTTGCCAGCGATGACTCCGTCAACAATCGCCTTGATGGCGCCCGGCTGATCGCCCTGCGGCGTATATTCGGATTTAAGCTGGAATACCTTTTCTTGCGGAACTGACTCCATAATCGCTTCCTCCTCCCGTCCGTCTCTGAATGCTGAATGTATACAGTATAGTCAAATTAGGTTCATCTCAACATAGTGATTGACGTCCATATATAAGAATGTGTGTTCTCATAGATTATATCGTTTCGGCTTATCAGATGCAATGTGAAAATGGGGAATCGCATCATCCGCGAATTCCCCGTCTATTCGATCCTATTATATAGCTGTCTATGAGCGCAGCCCCCGCTCTTCCCGCCATGCGGCAATGGAAGGCGGCAAAGGCAGTCCCAGCTCCTCCATAAACAAATTCTCAAGCTGCGTAGTATAACCTATTATTTTATCGTACTGACCCAGACGCTCGTAAAGCTTTAGAATGGCTAGCCCGTCCGACTCCTGATACGGGTCCATCTCTTGCAGCCTGACATACAGCTTGAGCGCCTCGTCCTCTCTCCCTTGCGTCTCCAAGTAGGCTGCCAGCTTGCGTGCATGACTCATCCAAAGACCGCTGAGCCGCGCTTGTTCTCCCTCCGCCCACACGTAATCATGATCGCGCAAGTATCCGCCATCGTAATCAGCAAGCAGCTCTTCGATCCTATTATAGAGAGGCGGCTCTTGTTCGGCTGCAACGAGAAGCTCCTGCTCCCACCGTTCATTCTCGATCGTCACATTTTCCCCTACTCGCAGAATGTACGCTTCTTGCATGCTTATATTCTGAATCGTAATATCGAGGCCCATCAGAGCCATGCATTGCCTGATTTGATAGATAGCCGTGTAAAGCCGGGCCATCGCCGGCTTCATCCCGAGCTCGGGGAAAAGCAGCTCCAGAATCGTCGATTTGTGCACGGTAGCGCCTCTTCGAAGCAAGAGATAAGCGAACAGCTCCTGCGCCTTGGCCGTACGCCACTTTGGCAGCTCCGGCTCTCCGATGCCCGATTGCACCAGCAGCGTGCCCGAACACAGAATGACGTGGCTTTTGGTATCCTGCACCGGAAGCTCTTCTATGTCCGGCACCTCTCTCCTGGCCACGATTCGTTTAAAAGTCTTCTCGAGGCGGTCCCGTACCAGCGGCTTGAGCACGTAATCGATAGCGCTTAGCTCGAAAGCCTCCAGGGCATAGCTGTCGAAAGCGGTCATAAAGACGACCATGATCTCCGGACGACGTTCCTGAAGCATCTCCGCGATTTGCAGACCCGATATTTCTGGCATGTGAATGTCTAGGAACACCACGTCTGGACGCCACTTTTCCGCCTCCGCCATGACGCTCCCCGGTGATTGAAGCGCCACGATTTCGACGGGGACGCCCGACTTCTCTGCCACGGAGCGAAGCTCCTTCTCTAGTAGTATAAGCGCCAGTCTTTCGTCGTCCACCAGCAGCAATCTCATTCGAAGCACCCCAATTCCCCATTCTTGAACATCCGCACGAACTCGTTAGCTATACTTACGTCTGTAAGGACCAAAAGTTGTTGTATTTGAATCCCAAATATATTAATTATCCCGACACGGTTCCAAGTTCTCCGACAAAATGTTCAGAAATTGTCGAGTTCTATACGCTACTATGAGTGTAATTATGCTACCAATGACCCAGTCAGATACGATCACTATATTTATCGGGAAAGGAGCTGCAAAAATACATATAAATTAGAGATTGTTTTTTGTTTTCACGAACCGCTCTAAACAACTTTATACATTTAGGCCAACATTGAACCAGGTTTGAAAGGAATGATAGTGTGAGAGCTTCACGATTAAAAAAGAAAACGAAAGACCGTTCAATTGATTTTCTTAAGTTGACGGGTTTTGCCGCCGGCTTGGCCGACACGAGAGGTAGCCTGCGCAAAAAAAGCATCTCGCTTGTGCTGGCTTTGATGCTGTTACTGCAAACAGTGCAGATCGCCGGGGTTGTTCAGCAGACTGCTGCGGCAGACAACGAGATCACTCACGAAATTATACAGCGCGCATTCGTCCTTAACGCTGCTCGCCAAGTGTATGAAGAGAATGATTATGCAGTCCTTAAAACTTGTTTTGCTGATCCTACTGCTGCAGGTTGTCCGAATCTGCTCGCCACTGCCATACCGGGCGTTAGTCCTGCAAATATCATCAATGATTTTAATACGACGCTGGCCGGAGCGGCATCTGCTCCGTTTACGCTGGCATATGAGTGGTTAATTGATGACAACATCGCAGAGAACGGCGGCGTATACGTATTCGATCTGCCTCCGCAACTGACATTGGCAACGGAGGTTAGCGGCGATTTGGGCGGAGCAGGAACCTTCTACGCCGATCCCGTTACCAAAAAGGTGACGCTCAATTTTATTCAACAGCCTGCGCCAGAACCAACTTTCACCTACAACCTTACTGGCGGAATACTTATCGAAACAAGGCTCGATTCTACGACCGTAATCAGCAACGAGGACGTTGTAATCAGCATTCCGTTCCGACACGGCGGGAATGTTACGGTCAATTTACCTGTCGAGCTGACGGGCGCAACTCCTAACATTACGAAGGCCGTGGACACTGCAAAAGGGACGCAAGGTCTCGACCGCACGCCCAATACCTCTTTGATCTATTGGGTGGTCGATGTAAACACAAGTTTGGCCGACATCGGACAAACCATCCTGGCGGAGGTGCTTCCGACGGGATTGGCCGTAGAGGGAGCGATTGAGGTTAAAAAGCTTCATGTTCCGATTTCTGGAGCGCCTACGGAAGGCAATGCTGTCGCGGCAGGATCCGATTACACTTACGTCAATTCCGACAGCAACTTTCCGCTGGAATTTGCGGATCTTAATGCGGCTTACCGCATCCGTTTTGCCACTAAAGTAACAAACGCCGCTGTATTTACGAACAACAGCGCAACCTTTATCAACAAAGTTGTATTGAAGAATCCAGCTCAGGCTCCACCTGACGATGAAATCACTCATGCGACAGCCTCGCAAACGGTTCAACGCGGCAACTTGCTGGAAAAAACAAATGGAGGCTCCAAGGACTCCAACAAACATCGGGTGACCTGGACCGTTATTTACAATAAAGGGGAGCTTGAGCTTAACAACCCTACATTGACGGATCTATTCCCTGCGGGTCATGAGCTGGCGCCAGAAGCCACCGCCTTTACGGTGGAAAAAGGCCATCTCAACAACAGCGGTGGTTTTGAGTCTGTGCTTGCGCTCCCTAGTGGAGCAATCGGAGCTAGCAACGATACCTATACGAAAACAGACGATCCGACGGGGACGGGCTTCACCTTGCAGCTTAATGGAGACGTAACCGGCCAGCACCGCGTATATCGCATCGTCTATACAACGCAGGAGAAAGAAAGTTCTCCGATTACCGCTAATATTACCGGAGCAAAAAATAAGGTGGACTCCACCACTCCGGGCTTGACGGGAAGCGTGGAATCCTCGGTCAATTACAGTCATCGAGTCATCCGGAAGAGCGGAGAAGTCATTGACTATAATAATAAGATCATAAAATGGACCATTACGCTCAACGAAAACGATTATCGCTTTATGGGAAGCCCAACTAATCCATTAAAGCTGGTTGACACCTTCGATAGCAAGGGCCTGACTTATATACCTGGCACTCTTTCTATCAAAAACAAAGCAAATACCGACTTGACGTCTGCTACAGGAAATTACAGCTTTGCGGTTGACGCTGACGGCAATGGATTCGAACTCCAGTTTCTCAGCGGCTTCAACTTCAATCAGAAACATACCATCGAGTACGAAACAACTTTCGACTACGACGGTTTTGACACTCGCTGGAATTCGAACAACAATTACAAGTTTAAAAATACCGGGACTTTTTCGTGGGACCGCATTGTAAGCCAAACCGATGCGAACATTGTCTATACGACCAACAATTCGGGCAAAAAGATTTCTGCCAGCGCTGAAGTCAATCCAGGCGTATTGACACAATTTAACGGTAGCAAAAGCGGCGTTTACGACCCAGCGACCAAAACTATCAAATGGACCGTTCTGTTTAACTACCATAACGAGTTGTCCGTCGTCGACGCCCTGATCAGCGATACCTTAAGCAATGATCAAGTCTTGCTTCCGGCCACAGTAAGGGTATTAAAGCACGCTTGGTCAGATGCAGCCGCCGGAGAGCTTGACGCAGGAACTGTCGTTCCAGTAGCTGATTATGATTTAGACACTGCAACAGACAGGCTGGAAATCGCGTTTACTGGCACGATCAGCGGTCCTCACACGGTGGAGTTTGAAACCTCCCTGGTGGACAAGTTTGTGCCTGGCACCATCAATAATACCGCTTTGTTCACTTCCGACGATAACGATCACTACGCCGAACTGACGGCAAGCGTATCGCCGCCTCACGGCGGTGAGATTATCGTCAAAGAGCTGGCTCAGCCTAACGTTAACAACAGACGGGAAGCCGAGTGGACGATCTGGATTAACCGCAGCTTCTCGAAGCTGACAAATGTTAGAGTAAACGATTGGCCTGACAACCAGCAAACGATCGTAAAAGAATCATTTAGGCTATTTAAGGTCGACCCGCGTTCGGCGGAGCCTTACACGCTCGTATCTGTCCCTGAATCGCAATATTCGATCCGACTCAAGCAGCCGGGTGATGCGGCAGATGCGCCTGCATTTACACTGCAGATTGGCAACGTGAATACAGAGATCGAAACCGCTTATCAACTGAAGTATACGACGATTTTGGCCAAAAACATTGGCAACCAGGCAAAAAACTCCTTTGAGCTGTTAGCGGAAGAAAGAACAGTTGAAAGCATTGAGACCCAGGAAACCTTTACCAACATTATTAACTCGGGATCAGGCTTCAGCACTCCTGGAACAGCTACGTACAAAGGCAGCGTAAAAGTAATTAAACGACCTGCAAGTAATAATGCTTCAGGACTGGCAGGAGCTAAATTCGTTATTCGAGTAAAGGGCAGCACCGATCCAGACGAATCATTCGAAAAGGTAACGAATAATAACGGCGAAGTCGTGTTCGATAATTTGCCTTACGGCCAGTACGAGCTGGAGGAAATCGAAGCTCCGAACGGCTACAGGCTGGATAGCACGGTACGCGACATCGTGATTTCATCGGCAAATCAGGTGGAAATCGAACTCGATAATACGCACGAAAAAGGAAAAATCGGCGATTACATCTGGCTCGATCTCGACAAGGACGGCATTCAGGATAGCGAAGAGCCTGGCATCGACGGATTAACGGTCAAGCTCTACAAACCCGGCAATCCAGTAGCGGTCGCAACACAGACCACCCGTACCGAGAGTGGCAAAAAAGGGTACTACTTGTTCGATAATCTCGTCGAAGGCGATTATATTGTCGAATTCGACTGGCCTGTAGATTATGAATTGACCCTTCCGGAGCAAGGCTCCAAAAGGGACGAGGATTCGCATCTCTTGACGGGTAAACGAACAGGAACCATTACTATTAATTACAGCAATAACTACGAAGATTTGAAAGTCGATATCGGCCTCATCGCCAAAGGCGCAATCGGCGACTATGTATGGTTGGATTGGAACCGTAACGGCATTCAAAATTACGATCCAACGGACCTGCCTGGCGAGGTTGGGTTAAACGGCATCGAAGTGAAGCTCTACAAAAAAGATGGCGCGGGAGTGCTTCAGCCAGAAGGTGTCAGCCAATTTACCCGCAATCATCCGGCAGACCATGCTAAGGCAGGCCAGCCTGGCTATTACTGGTTTGACCACTTGCTGAGCGGAACCTATGTCGTAGAATTCCTTGTCCCACGCAGCTATACGAAGACAGATGCCGGTAAAGGCACACCAGCCACCGATTCCAACGTGGTTACTGCCGGTACCGAACAAGGAGATCATCGTATTCCATACCGGACAGAGGAGATTGTAATCGGTCCTGCCAAATGGAAGGATCCGACGATTGACCTGGGCTTGCAAGCCCTTGGCAAGATCGGCGATTTCGTCTGGTTCGACAAAAACGACAACGGCAGTCAAGATGCTGGCGAACCCGGCATCGAAAACATCATTGTCGAGCTGTTCAAACAAGAAGGCGGCACTGAAACTTTGGTAGCTACAACCAGAACGGATGCCGACGGCAAATATTTGTTCGATCATCTGGTTGAAGGCAGCTATTATGTGAAGTTCCAAACGCCTGGTATCTATGATCTGGCGAAGATGGAAGAGAACGGCGTAACGACAGACAAAGACTCTAATCGGATCGTAATCGTCGACGGACCTAACAAAGGCAAAACGGTTAACGCCATTCCAATCGGCCCTGCCGGCTGGATGGATATGACGATTGACCTCGGCTTTACAGGCAAAGGCGCGATCGGCAACTATGTCTGGCATGACCGTAACCGTGACGGCCTCCAAGATGAAGACCCGATGCACGGCATCAACGGCGTGACTGTTAATCTGTACCGGGATACGGTGGGAGGAACGCCGTACAAAACCGACGTGACGAAAACGGAAGACGGCAAGCCAGGCTACTACAACTTTCAAGAACTGCCGCAAGGTACGTATTATGTGGAGTTTATTTTCCCAGCCGAATATGAGACAACGGTCGAGGAATCAGACGCTGACTCCGATCTCGGCTCCAACAAAACAAGTGAGACGCACGTAACGAGCACTATCAAAACCCATGTAACGGAAGCTATCACAATCAGCGAAACAGAGCTCCCTTACGGTTGGGTCAATCCAAGTATCGACCTCGGTCTGGTGGCCCAAGGCGAGATCGGCAATTACGTCTGGTTCGATACGAACCGCAACGGCATTCAGGATGCAACCGAGGCAGGTTTGAACGGAATTAAGCTGTATCTGTACAAGACCGACACCGCCGGCCCGATCTACGCAGAGACAACAACTGTAGACGGACCTGACGGCAAACCAGGGTACTACTTGTTCGACAATCTGGCAAGCGGCGACTACTACGTTCAGCTTGAACTGGACGGCAATCATGAAGTTACACTTGAGGAGCAAGGCAGCGGCGCTGCTGACGACAACGAGCGGGATTCCAACGCAGTCAACGCGTGGAACACGACCGCAGCCATCCCGATCGGTGAATTGGCTCCTAAAGGCTGGATCGACCACACGATTGACTTCGGTATCGTCCGTAAGGGCGCAATTGGAAACTACGTATGGTACGATACTGATTTCAACGGCACGCAAGACGAAGAGGATCGTTACGGCATGAACGGAGTAACCGTCAAGCTCTATGACTCCACCAAGACACTGCTTGCAACAACGATTACCGCCGATAAAGACGGCAAACCAGGCTACTACCTGTTCGACCATCTGGTAGCAGGCGACTATTACGTTCAATTTGTAACACCTTATTACTATATCCCTACTAAGCAAGGGGCAACGGGCGTTTCCGCCGAGCTGGATTCCAATCCTACGTTCGATAGCTTCACAGAAGCAGTAGCGATCGGACCTGTCGGACCGGCCGTATGGCGCGACATGACCATCGATCAAGGTTACTACTATGTGCCGCCGGTATTCCCGACTCCGACGCCATCACCGTTGCCGTCGACAGATCCGGAAGAGACGGAAGAGCCTGGCGTCACTCCGACGCCTACACCAACTCCGGCTCCAGGAACGGGAACGCCTACACCGACTCCGACACCTGGTACAGGTACGCCGACTCCGGCTCCAACGCCGACGTCGACGACTGTTACAGAGAAGACGCCGGAAGACACGCCGATCGAAGTCGAAGTCGATGTGCCGAAAGGCGGCACAACCGCTACCGGTACGCCGCCTAAGAACGGCAGCGTTACGATAACGCCGGACGGTAAAGTCACCTATACGCCTAACAAGGGTTATACGGGCAAAGACAGATTCTCCGTCATCATCAAGGACGCTGACGGCAACGAGGAAGAATTCTGGTTCGACATCGATGTCGAGGAACCTCCTCGCGGAGGACTCGAGGGTACTCCGAACGTCAATACGCTGCCTAAGACAGGTCAAGAGAGCTATCTGATGCTCTATCTGATCGGTGCAGCCTTCGTGGCAATCGGCATCTACTTGCGCTTTAGAAACAACCGCAAAACGTCCTAAGCTGTTTAGCAACACTTCACCTTAAGCTGGCGCCACCTCGCGAGGATGGCGCCAGCAAGTTTCATTTCGAGAAAGAGACAGAGATTACACAGTGAAACTTGCAGGTTATTCCGGTTAATGAAAAATTGACAAACCTAAAAAATGGCGGTGCAGGGATCCCTGCACCGCCATTTTTTAACATAATATAAAATCCCCGCCCTATTTCTGGTTGGGTAGGCTGCACCTTATGCCCACTGCTCCAAAAGGCGCTACTCATCGGGAAATAACCCGATTTTTTCGGGCTATAGCTCCAAATGGCGCTACTCATCGGGCTGTAACCCGATTTTTTCGGGCTACAGCTCCAAAAAGCGCCACACATCGGGCTGTAACCCGATTTTTTCGGGCTATAGCTCCAAATGGCGCCACTCATCGAGCTGTAACCCGATTTTTTTCGGGCTACAGCCCCAAATGGCGCTACTCATCGAGCTGTAACCCGACTTTTTCGGCT